>JBOHZW010000120.1:0-2733 GCA_050738715.1 Steroidobacteraceae bacterium
TCGCGGATCGCCTGCGTCAGCACCGCGTTGATCAGCCGGATGATCGGCGCGTCGTCGCTGCTCTCGAGCAGGTCAGCCTGCTCGGGCAAATCCTGCGCGAGGTGTTCGAGGTCCGCATTTTCATCGAGCCCTTCGACGGCCTGCATCGATTCCGTGCCGGCCTCGTAGGTCTTCTGCAGCAGCGCGTCGAATTCCGCGGCGCCGATCGGCGTGTACATCATCGGCACGCGCAGCAGGCGGCGCGCTTCGGCCATCGCCGCAGGCACCGCTGGTGCGCGGTACAGGCATTCGACCTGGCCACCGGACTGCACGCGAACCAGTAAGCCGTGGCGGCGCGCGAATGCAAACGGCAGGCGCAAGCTGCCCGGTTCCGGCGGGGCTACTGCCACCGCTTCACTCAAGGCTTGCCGCCCCCCGTTGAGTCGGAGGCAGGCGGTGCGTCGCTGGGAGTCGCGTCCGCGCCCGTGGCGCCGTTGCCTTGCGTCGACGCGCCCGGGCCTGGCGGCGCCGTGGACGGTGCCGGCGCAGCGGGTGTGACAGGCGGCGGCGTCGTGGGCGTCGGCGGCGGCGGCAAATCCGGCAGCCGATCGAGCTTCTGAAACGGCTGCAGCGGCAATATCGTGTTCTCGCGATCGAGTGCGCGCTGTTCCTGGCGCACGGAGTCGTACTTGCTGTTGGTTTCGAGCGCCGCCTGTCGGTTGTCGCGCAGGATGTGCGGCTGCAGGAAAACCATCAGGTTCGTCTTCGTCTTGCTCGTATCGCGTGTGCGGAACAGCTCGCCGAGAATCGGTATGCGCCCCAGCCAGGGCACGCGCTGCTCGGAATTGATTGCCTTGTCCTGCATCAATCCGCCGATCACCAGAGTGCCGCCATCGGGAATCAGCACCGAGGTCTTGATCGTGCGCTTGTTCGTGATCAGGTCGACCGCGCCGGCAGAACTCGCCGCGAGGCTCGAGCTCTCGACTTCGACATCCAGGATCACCGCGTCGCCTTCGTTGATCTGCGGCGTCACCGTCAGGATCGTGCCGACCTGCTGGCGTTGCACGGTCTGGAAGGCACTGCTCGCACCGGCCGTGCTGGTGTACTGGCCGGTGATGAACGGCACTTCCTGCGCGACCTCGAGCTTTGACTCCTGGTTATCGCTCATCGTGATGCTGGGTTTCGAAATGATGTTGGTGCGCGAGTCACCCTGCAGCGCGCGCACGATCGCGCCAAAGTTGACACCCGTAGCCTGTAGCCTGCCGATCGCGAAATTAGTGCCCGCCACCTTGCTGAGATCGGTGCTCGTGCCCTTCGAAATATTGTAGAGATCGACTGCCGAGGCGCCGCCGATCGGCTCGATGAAACCGCCGACCGCCGCCCTGCTGTTGGAGCCGTCGAGGATCCAGTTCACGCCCAGGTCGGAGGTCTTGTCCGCCGAGACCTCGACGATGATCGCGTCGAGCTGGACCTGTGGGCGGCGGATGTCGAGCTGGTCAATCACGGTGTTCAGCGCGCGCATGGTGCGCGGCGGCGCGGTGATGACCAGCGCGTTCGTGTCCTTGTCGGCCCAGATCGTGCCCGTGCCGCCGGCCAGCGAGACCGAAGTGGCGCTTGCCGCATTGGTCGGCGGCGGCGCCCCGGGCGCGCGGGCGGCAGGCGCAGCGCCACTACTTCCTGAGCTGCCGGTAGTGGGCGTGGAGGTGATCTGCTCCTTGAGCTTGCCGGCGAGGTCCTCGGCCTTCGCGTAGTGCAAATAGCGCACCCGGGTTTCGCCGCCGGTGTCGAGCGGCGTGTCGAGGTTGGCGATCAGCGCGCGAATACGCAGCTTGAGCGCCGGGTCGCCGCTCATCAGGATGCTGTTCGAACGATCGTCGGCGACCAGCCGCAGGTTCGGTCCGCCGGCTTCGCCGCCCTGCGGGACCAATGAGCTCAGCACGCGCACCGTGTCAGCGGCGGTGGCATTTTGCAGCGGGACAACGTCGATATCCGCGCCGTTGTTCTGGTCGATGCGCGCGATGATGCGCATCATGCGATTGACGTTCGCGGCGCGGTCGGAAATCACCAGCATGTTCGCGCCGCTCACCGCCTGCAGCTGCGCGGTCTGCGGCATCAGCGGACGCAGCACCGGCACCAGTTGCGCCGCATTGACGTTGCTGATCGCGATGACCTGCGTGACGACTTCGTCGGACGAACCGCTGACATGGCTCGGCAAGTCGTCGGCCGGATACTGGCGCATGTTCGTGTCGGGCAGGATCTTGATGAGATTGCCGGACGGCACCGCGACGAGGCCGTGCACCTGCAGAACGGATAGAAAGCCCTGGTAGAACTGTTCGGGCGACAACGCTGTTCCGGGCCCGGACAACCACGTGACCTGCGCATGCACTCCAGGTGCGACGACGAAAGTCCGCCCGGTGGCCTGGCTGACGAGATCGATGAGCTGCGTGATATCCGCGTCGCGAAAATTGGGCGTAAGCCGCTGGCCCTGCTGCTGCGCACCGCTCGGGCTCCCCGCCACCAGCACGAGTGCTGCGGCGAGGGCGCCGACAAATCGATTGCGGCGCGAAGCGGTTGCGAAAGTCATGGGCATCTGGAGTATCGCTTGTATGGATCGGAAACTTTCTATTGATCGTTGATTGCTTTGTCAGGCGTGGCTTCGGCGGATGGCCCCGCGCTGGCGTCCTCGGGGTTTCCCGGCGCGGCAATGCCGCCGGCCAGTCCGGGTGCGCGCGCCGGGCCGGCGCCGCCAGCGGC
>JBOHZW010000121.1:0-2487 GCA_050738715.1 Steroidobacteraceae bacterium
GGTCAGGCCGATGTAGCGGCTCTGGACGATGCGCTGCTTGGCATGTCCGATGGTCGCGCCCTTCATCGGACCCTTCATCGCACCCGGCCCGCAGCCCGTGCAGACGTCCAGTCCCCGCAGGCCCATCTCGTAGCCGACTTTCTTGGTGTAGTGGTATTCCGCATCGCCGATGGAATGCCCGCCCCAGCACACCACCAGGTTGGGGTACCCCTTGTACTCGAGCGCCCGGGCGTTGCGCAGGATGCGGAATACCGCGTTGGTGACCGCGCCCGAGTCGGTGAGCGACACCATGCGGCTGTCGATGATCTCACCGGCGATGTAGATGACATCGCGCAGCACCGCGAACAGGTGTTCCTTGATGCCGCGGATCATCTCGCCGTCGACGAAGGCCGCGGCCGGCGCGTTGGCGATCTGCAGCTTGATGCCCCAGGCATGACGCACGATCTGCACTGTGAAGGCGCTGTAGCGCTCGAAGATCTCGTGGGCGTTGTCACTCTCGCTGCCGGCGTTCAGCACCGCCAGCGCGCAGCTGCGAAACAGCGGATACAGGCCCTGCGCGCTGGTGTCCAGGAGCTTCGCGATCTCGGCCTGCGACAGGTTCTCGAGGCTTCCGCGCGGCCCGACGCGGGCATCGACGGCGTCAGCAATGACGACACTGGTATCCATGGGTGGGTGATTCTGCATTGGCCCGCGCGCGGGCCGGCGGTCAGGGCATGATATCGATCGGCATGTTGTCGTGGCTCAACAGCCAGAACTCGACCATGTCGGCGTTGGACAGCGCGATGCACCCGTCGGTCCAGTCCGCGGTCGCGTAATAATCGGGCGAATGGCGCAGGTAGTTCGGCATGCCGTGCACCATGATCGAACCGCCGACCTGCCAGCGGTTGCGGCGCGCGCGCTCGAGATCGGCCGCGTTCGGATAGGACACCTGGATCGAGAGGAAATAATCGCTGTGCGCATTACGGCGCGTGAGCTGGTATTCGCCCTCGGGCGTGCGGAAATCGCCGGAGCGCTCCTTGCTCCCCGCCGGTTGCAGCCCGAGCGCGATTCGATAGCTGCGCACGACACTGTCGCCCTTCATCAGGTACAGCCGCCGCTCGGACTTGCGCACCACTGCGCGGTCCGCCGAGGGCAGCTCGGCCGTGTCACCCACGTGCGCGCCACCGTCGCCACCTGCCGCGACGCCGGCGGATGAAAGCGGCGCCGGCATGTTGTCGGCCAGGCCGGCTCCCGCCGACGCGAAAGCGGCGACAGCGAGGGCAATGACCAGACCGAAGCGGCGCAACATGGCCCGATTATAGGGATCAGCGACGGCTGCTGCGACCGTGCGGCTGTCACAAAGCCGGCAATGCGCCCGCATCGGGCGCGAGAAAGGGGTGGCGCAAGCGTCCTACGACGCGTCTTCGACGCGCGGCAACACGATCTGCGTGCCCGGCCGCAGGTCCTCGAAATCCACGTCCGGGTTGTATTGCTGCAGCAGCCAGATCGGCAGCGAGCCGCGCCGCGTAACGCTCCACAACGAATCGCCGCGGCGCGCGACATACGTGTCGCTCCCCGCGATCCGATGTGCGGCGAAATACTCGGTCTGCATTCGGCGGTGATATTCGATGCGGCGCTGCTCGAACTGCGAGCGCGTCACGTGCGCGAAGTTCAGCTTGAAGCGCTTGCCGATGCGCACGTTGCTGCGCCCGCGCATGCCATTGAGCGCGCGCAGGCTCGAGGCCGGCAAGCCCAGCCAATCCGCATAGTGGCCGATGGTTTCGGCGGCCACGACGACCAGGCTCCCGTCGGGCTGCACGCTGTAGTCGATCGGATCGGCGGACGCCGGCGCGGTCGCGTCCGCCAGCAGTGCCGGGCCCTGCTCCTGTGCCTCGGCAGCATTCAGAATCGGCCCGCTGTGCGCGCGCGCCTGCGCGGCGATCGCCTCATCGGCCCGCTCGTCCTCGAGCGCCTGCGCTGCCAGCACTTCCTCTGCGGCGGCGTGCACCACACCGCTCGAGAGCGTCAGCACTTGTCCCTCGTAGATGTGATCGCTATCGCGCAGGTGGTTGAAGCGCATCAGCGACTCGGGTTCGATGCCGGTCTGCACGGCGATCGTCGCGAGCGTATCGCCCTCGCGCACGATGAAGCCATGCGCAATGCGCCGGCTAAAGCCGGCGGATTGTTCATCGTCCCGAAGATTGTGGAGTAGGCCGCGAATTTCAGGAATGCGCACTGGTCGTAAAATGAATTTGCGCGGGTTCGTGTAATTCACCTGCGGATATTGTCATGTTGAACCAGCTCACCATTTCCGGACTCACCGCCAGGCTCGCCAAGCGCGAATGCTCGGCGCGCGAAGCGATGCAGGCGTGCCTCGACCGGATCGCGCTCGTGGACGGCAGGATCAAGGCGTTTCTAAGTTATGACGCTGGCGACGCGCTGGCGCAGGCAGATGCCGCGGACAAGGCCATCGCGGCGGGCGCTGATTTCAAGCAACGCCCGCTGCTC
>JBOHZW010000122.1:0-1944 GCA_050738715.1 Steroidobacteraceae bacterium
TGTATTCCGCAAGCACATGTACCCCAAGCGCACGTGCGTCACCGCGGCCGCTTGATCAGCGCCAGCGCACACGGCGGCGCCGGGAGGCCGAGCGCCATGTCAGGCGGCCGGCGCCCGCCAGCGCAGGAACAGGCGTGCGCGCGTGCCGCCCTCGCCTGGGCAGTCGATGTCGATGCGGCCACCATGCAATTGCGCGACCTCGCGCACGAAGTTCAGTCCGAGTCCGGTGGACTTGCGCCCGCTGGCCGGACGCGGCAAGGAATAGAAACGGTCGAAAATCCGCTCGCGCGCAAATTCCGGGATGCCTGGGCCCGCGTCCTGAACGGTGATCAGCACACCTCTTTCCACAGCCTGCGCGCCGAGCACGATCGTCGAGTCGCGCGGCGCGAAATCGAGCGCATTGCGCAGCAGGTTGTCGATCGCCTGCCGCAACAACAGCGGATCGCCGGTGACGGTGTCGCGGCCAGCGTACTGCTCGTGAAGCTGCACGCCGCGCGCTTCGGCCGCGGCAGCGAACGATGCTGCCACCTCGGCGGCCAGTGTGTGCAGTGAGACGTTTTCGATGTGCGTGAGGTGATCGGCCCGTTCGAGAGAGGCGAGTTCGAGCAAGCGGTCGGCCAGTTTGCTCAGGCGATCGACCTCGCGTTCGATCGTCGTGACGAACGCGGCGCGCCGTTCAGCCGGAATGTCGCCTGCGAGCAGTTCCGCAGTGGCGCGGATCGCGGTCAGCGGACTTTTTACCTCGTGTGTCAGCGCCTGTACATAGGACTCGACGTATTCCTTGTCGATCAGCGCCTCGCGCATGCTCTCGATCGCGTGCCCTACGCGACCGATCTCGTTGTCGCCCAGCGGCGGGAGCGGCACGCTCGCGCCGCTGCTCACCTCATTCGCGTATTCGACCAGCGCCTGCATGGGGCGCGATACCCAGATATACAGCAGCAGCGCCATGACGATCGCCGCCGCCGCGGCGAGCAACGCGCCGACGATGAATTTCTGGCGCGCGTAGCCGATGAATCGCTGGATGTTCGTCTTGGGCTTGCCGAGACTGACGACGCCGACGAGGTCGCCCTCGACGATGATCGGCGCCGCGACGTACGCGACCGCAATTTTCTCGGGATGCCCGTTCGCATCAGGCAGGATTTCATCGGTGGTGCGCGCGCCGTAATTGCCATGGAGCGTTTGCAACACGTCGTGCCAGCGTGAAAAGTCATCGTCCGGTTTCGTGCCGGCGCGCGAATCGAACAGCAGCAGGCCGGCTGCATCGGTCACGTACACGCGGATGTCCGCACCGGTTTTGACGACCGAATAAATCGGCGCCGAGAACGATTCGTCGCCGAGACGCTGCATCGCGCCGCGCAGCGCGGCAAATCGCTGCTCAGGCGGGGAACGCCAATCACCGGCCAGCTGCTGCGCCAGCAGGTGCGAGGCATCGACCATCACTTCTTCGGACGACTCGCTGTAGCGAAAACGCAGTTCCCCGGTCACCCAGTAGGCCAGCAGCGCGAAACCCGCGGCCATCGAAGCCGCAAACACGAGAAAAATCTTGGCGCGGATCGTCACGCAGCCGGATCCAGCGAATAGCCCATGCCGCGGTGCGTGTGGATCGGATCGGCCTTGTCGTTCACCTCGCGCAGCTTTGCGCGCAGGCTCTTGATGTGGCTGTCGACGGTGCGGTCGAGCCGATGATCCGGCGCCTCCCACGCCAGCTCAAGCAGCTGAGCGCGCGTGTAGACGCGGCCGGGATGCTGCAGCAACACCTCGAGCAGCCGATATTCGTGCAGCGTCAACTCGAGCACCACGCCGGAATAGCTCATCTGCCGGCGGCCGGCATCGTGCCGGAACGCGCCGTGCACTTCAGCCGCGGGCTCGGGCGCCGTGCGCACCGCGACATGAGCAGCGGCGTGGTTGACGCCGCGGCGCATGATCATGCGCACGCGCGCCATC
>JBOHZW010000123.1:0-15109 GCA_050738715.1 Steroidobacteraceae bacterium
CCTCGATTCTGACGCTGGTTTTGTGCGCCAGTAGCGTTTCAGCTGGCGACGCAGTGGTCAATCCGCTGTGGGAATTCGGCCTCGGCATCGGCGCGATTGCGCTCACCGATTATCGCGGTGCCGATACTTCGCATATCTACCCATTGCCGGTTCCGTATTTCGTCTACCGTGGAAAGATCTTAAAGTCCGATCGCGACGGCGTACGCGGCCTGTTCATCAGTCATCCGCGCGTGGAGTTGAACCTGAGCGTCGATGCGACTACACCGGTCAGCAGCAAGAACAATGGCGCCCGCGCCGGCATGCCTGCGCTCAGACCGACGATCGAGTTGGGTCCCTCGCTCGATGTGCACCTGTGGCGTTCCGAAGACGATCGACTGCGCATCGACCTGCGTTTGCCGGTGCGAAAGGCGTTCTCGATCGAAGCGCATCCACAATCGGTGGGATGGTTCGTGGCGCCACGCATCAACATTGATGCGCGTGATGTTGCCGGCCACGCTGGCTGGGATTTTGGCATGTTCATCGCGCCGTTGTTCGCCGATAGCGGCTATCACTCTTATTTCTACTCCGTCGCTCCCGCATATGCGACGCCAACGCGGCCTGTGTACCAGGCACCGGGCGGCTACGCCGGCACGGAATTCCTGGCAGCGGTGTCGAAGCGTTACCGCACTTGCTGGTTCGGCGCATTCGCGCGCTACGACACGCTCTCGGGCGCGGTGTTCGACGACAGTCCGCTGGTGCGATCGCACCACTATTGGGCCGGCGGATTCGGGATCGCCTCGATAATTGCGAAATCCAGTCGCCAGGTTTCGGGCGACGACGACTGAGGCGTCGCTACCGTGCGTCGTACATTGAAGCTCGCCGGCGATTTGCTGAAGTTCTGGGTGTCGCTCCTGCTGTTTGCCGCGCTCGCGTTGATCTGGTCGGTCATCGCGATTCCCGCCTACATAGTGTTGCCGCGACGCCTCGGCGCGAGGGTGGGGCGGCTTGGTTACTGCGGCCTCATAGGCTTGTACATCCTGTGGTTGGGCCTCGTGAATGCCTATCGGGTCGACCTGCGCGACTTGCATGCGCTGAAATCCGCGGGCGCGGTGGTGTTGACACCGAACCATCCGTCGATGATCGATGCCGTGCTGGTGCTGAGCGTGCATCCGCACATCGTGTGCGTGATGAAATCGAAGATCATGAACAATGTACTGCTGGGATCGGGGGCTCGGCTCGCGCGCTACATCCGCAACCAGCCGCCGCGCCGAATGGTGCTCGATGCCGTGGCGGAACTGCAGCGCGGCGAATCGTTGCTGTTGTTTCCAGAAGGAACGCGCACGACGAAGCCACCGGTCAATACCTTCAATACGAGCGCGGGGCTCATCGCCAAGCGCGCCAGAGTCGCCGTGCAGACGCTGCTCGTCGAAACCAATTCGCCGTACTTGAGCAAGGGTTGGTCGCCATTCCGCCGGCCTGCATTCCCGATCACGTTTCGCATCCGGCTAGGCAAGCGCTTCGATCCGCCCGAGGACGTGCGGGCCTTCGACGCCGCGCTCGAAGCCTATTTTCGCAGCGAGCTCGGGAATGCTGCGCAGAACGACTGGCTGCACGCACGTTTCGCGGATCGACCCGGTTGCGATCATTGACCGGCATGCGATCGGCAACTCACCTCGTGCTGATTCCGAGCTACAACCCGGGACCAAAGGTTTTCGAGACTATTGCGGCCGCGCTCGAGCAATGGTCGCCTGTCTGGGTGATCGTCGATGGCAGCACCGACGGCACTGGCGAGGCTCTCGCGAAACTCGCCGATGCCAATGCGAACCTGCGCGTGATCGCGTTGCCGCGGAACGTCGGCAAGGGCGCCGCGGTCCTGCACGGCGTGCGCGCGGCGCTCAGCGAGGGTTTCACGCACGTGTTGACGATGGACTCCGACGGGCAGCATCCCGCTGCGGAGATTCCCGCGTTCATGGCCGCATCGGCCGCCGCGCCCGCTGCGATGATCCTCGGTGAGCCGGTGTTCGATGCAAGCGCACCGCTGCTGCGTGTGCGCGGCAGGAAAATCTCGAACTGGTGGGCCAATTTCGAGACGTTGTGGGCCGGAATCCACGACTCGTTATTCGGCTTCCGCGTATATCCGGCCGATCAGCTGGAAAGGGTCATGCGCCACCAGATCTGGATGCGGCGTTTCGACTTCGACGTCGAGGCGGTCGTGCGGCTGTGTTGGCGCGGCGTGCGACCGCTGAACCGGCTGGCCGCAGTGAAATACTTTGCCGTTGCGGACGGAGGCGTATCGCACTTCCGTTATGTGCGGGACAACGCATTGCTCACCTGGATGCATGCACGCCTGCTCATCGGTTTCATCATCCGCCTGCCAATACTCGTGCTGCGGCGCCTGCGGGGCCATTGATTTATAAGGATTATTATCCGCGCTCGAGTTGCGTTCCAACCGACCGCCGATATAATCGCCTGCGATGCAATCCGCGGCAGCCCCCGACACTGGCGACCTGCAAAGGGAGCTTGCCCAACTGCTGGTGCAGGCCCTGAATCTCAATGTTGCAGCGGCCGACATCGACCCCGCTGCGCCGCTATTTCGAGAGGGCCTCGGGCTCGATTCCATCGATATCCTCGAGATCGCGCTGGTCGTATCCAAACGCTACGGCGTCGAGATCAAGGCCGACAACGAGAACAACCACAAGATTTTCAGTTCGCTGGCGGCGTTGACCGAGTTCATCGCGCAGCGGAGAACCCAGTGACGCGAACGGCGTCGGTTGGCATGCGCATCGTCTCCGTCGTTCTCGTTGTCGTCGCATACGCAATACTTTCTCATTACAGCAACGCGGTCCCGGGTCACGAAGACCTCGGGGCGGTGCTCGCCATCGCACCCGTGTGGATCGCCGCGGCCATACTGGCCTGGCGTGCACGGCATCGTAGCCTCGGATTGCTGGCGTGCGCGCTGGCCGCATTGCTCGCCTTTGCCGAGTGGAGAAACCTGCGTAGTCATTTCACCTGGCTTTACCTGATCCAGCAGGTGGGCGCGTACGGACTGCTGGGGCTTTCCTTCGGACGCTCGCTGGCGGAGGGTCACATGCCGCTGTGCACACGATTCGCGACGCTCGCGCACGGTTCGTTGTCGGCGGATGCCGTGCGCTACACGCGCAACGTCACGCTGGCCTGGACGATATTCTTCTGCGCCATGAGCGCAGCAGTGCTCATCGTGTATGTCACCGCGCCGCTTCCGGCCTGGTCAGTGTTCGCGAATTTTTGCACAGCACCGCTGGTGGGCCTGATGTTCATCGGCGAATACCTTGTGCGGCTGCGCGTGTTGCCTGATATGCAGCACGCGAGCATCCTCGGCACGGTGCGGGCGGCCATGCGTGGTTCCGGCGCCGCCTGAAAAATAATGCGTGCCGCGCCACTGATATCCCACGGTGCGCCAGAAACCGTCGTCGCGTACCACGACGGCAAACCCGTGCATGCGGCGCGCTTTCTGGCCGATGTCGCGCATGTGGCCGCGCACTTGCCGTCCACAGGCCACGTATTGAACGCCTGCAAGGATCGCTACGCGTTCGCCGTCGGATTGGCCGCGTGTATCAGTTCAGGTCGCATCAGCCTGCTGCCCTCGACGCACACGCCGGAAACGATTCGCCAGCTGCAGGCATTTGCCTCCGATGCGATTTGCCTGACCGACGACCCCGCCTGCGATGTCGACCTGCCGCTGTGTCAGTTTCCATGCGGTGCGCCGAGTGTCGCCGCGGTGTGGCCGCCGCCGTCTATCCCCGTGGACAGGCGAGTGGCTTATATTTTTACATCCGGCTCGACCGGGCTTCCGGTGCCGCACGCGAAGACCTGGGGCCGCCTGCTGCGTTGCGTGCAGATCGGCACGGCTCGGCTGCGGCTTAAGAAGAGCGGCGGCCACGCGATCGTCGGCACTGTGCCACCACAACACATGTACGGATTCGAGTCGACGGTGCTGCTGCCGTTGCAGAGTGGCAACGCACTGTGCGCCGCGCGCCCGTTCTATCCAGCGGATATTGCCAGCGAACTGGCCGCTGTGCCCGCGCCGCGAATTCTGGTATCAACCCCTGTGCACTTGCGCACACTGGTCAAGTCCGACGTCGAACTGCCGCCGATTGAACTGGTGCTGTGCGCAACCGCGCCATTCGATGAATCGATGGCACGCGACGTCGAGACACGCTTCGGCGCGCCGTTGTTGGAAATCTTTGGTTCCACGGAGACCGGGCAAATCGCGAGCCGGCGTACGACGCAAACCGCTGAGTGGTTGCTGTGGCCTGGCGTGAATGTTTCGCTGCGCGATGGACAGACCTGGATCGAAGGCGGCCACGTCGAAGTGGCGACACCGATGGGCGATGTGCTCGAGCTCATCGGCGCCGACCGTTTCCTGCTGCGCGGCCGACTCGCGGACATGGTGAACATCGCGGGCAAGCGCAGTTCGATGGCGTACCTGAATCACCAGCTCACCAGCATTCCCGGCGTGGTGGACGGCGCCTTTTTCATGCCTGAGGATTCCTCATCCACCGCCAGCGGCGTCACGCGCCTGGGTGCGCTGGTGGTGGCGCCCAGCCTGACTGGCAGCGCTATCACGAAACAGCTGCGCGAGCGGTTGGATCCCGCGTTCCTGCCGCGCCCTTTGTTGCTCGTGCCGGAAATTCGCCGCAATGCGACCGGCAAGTTGCCCCTGCACGAACTGCGTGCGCTGCTGGCTGGCGCCTGAAACAATCGCCATCGATGCAATCGCGATGAACGCACAGTTTACGCTGCACATTCCTGCCGACCACGCCGCCTTCGACGGGCATTTTCCGGGTAAGCCGATCGTGCCAGGAGTGGTGTTGCTGGATGAAGCGCTGTACCGCATCAGCGGCGCGTTGCGCGTGCCGACGTATGAGTGCGCGATCCCATCGGCGAAGTTCCTGAGTGCCGCGCGACCGGGCGAACCTTTGCAGTTGGCCATCACGCAGGAGACCGATCAACGCGTGGCGTTCGCAATCCGCGCGCCTGATCGGCTCGTCGCCAGCGGCGTCCTGACGCTGCCGGCGCGCGCGAGCAGTTCGCATGAAGAGTAGTGCCGGCATCTCGAATTCGCCGGGCGCTACGGCCGGCGCCGCGTCGTGGGCCACGCATCGCGAACGCGGCTCGGTATTCTGGCTGCGCGTCATGAGTTGGATTTCACTGCGGCTCGGCCGTCGCGCGAGCCGTGTCATCACGTATTGCATCGCCGCCTATTTCCTGGTGTTTGCGCCCCGCGCGCGGCGGCACGCGCGCGACTACCTGCGTCGCGTGCTGGGTCGGCCCGCGACGGCGTTGGACAGGTTCCGGCAGATCTTTACCTTTGCGTCGACGATCCATGATCGGGTTTTCTTCCTGAATGGCCGATTCGAGTTGTTTGACGTATCCATCGATGGCGAAGCGATCGCATGCGCCACGCGCACCAGCGATGGCGGCGCGCTGCTCATGGGCGCGCACCTGGGCAGCTTCGAAGTCACGCGGGCGCTGGGCCGGCGGCTGCCGGACCAGCAGATCGCGATGGCCATGTACGCCGACAATGCGCGCAAGATTAACGCCGCGCTGACTGCGATCAGTCCGCGACTCAAGACCGACATCATCGCACTGGGCCCTCTGTCCGCGTTGCTCGAGATCCGCGCGCGGCTTGCTGCTGGCTCGTTCGTCGGCATGATGGGCGATCGCGCGTTGGGAGCGGAACCGGTGGAAAGGGTGATGTTCCTGGGCGCGCCGGCCGCGTTTCCGCTCGGACCCTTTCGAGTGGCGGCGAAGCTGCGTCGCCCGGTCTGCTTCATGGCGGGTTTTTACCTGGGTAACAATCGCTATCACGTCGTGTTCGAGCAGATCGCGGATTTCTCCGCGACGGAGTCCGACGGCGAGGCCGCCGCCGTGCGCGAGGCGCTGCAGCGTTACGTGGCGGTGGTCGAGCGCTACTGCCGGAAATATCCCTACAATTGGTTCAACTTCCTCGATTTCTGGGGCGAACTGTCGTGAGCGATCAAGGCAGGGTATTGTTGTCGATCGTGTGTTGCATCGGGATAACCGCCACCACAGTTGTCGCCGCGCCCGCCACCGATACGCTCGACCAATTGATGACGCTGCTGAGCCAACGACAACACGGCCATGTCAGTTTCACCGAAATCCACACCTCGAGCATTCTCGATCGTCCGCTCGAATCTTCCGGCGAAATGTCCTATGACGCACCCGATCGCGTCGAGAAACGCACCGTCAAGCCGAAGCCGGAACTCATGCTGCTCGAAAAAGGGCAGCTGACGCTGGAACGCCGCCACAAGCAATACCACGTGGCACTCGCGGATTATCCGCAGGCGATACCTTATATCGAGGCGATCCGCGCGACGTTGTCCGGCGATCGAGCCGCTCTCGAACGCTGGTTTCGTGTCACGTACAGCGACAGCGACGCGCACTGGAATCTGAAACTTGTGCCGTTGGATCCGAAAGCCGCCACGGACGTGGCCGAAGTCAGCATCGAGGGCACGCTTGATGAAATCGCCACCGTCACCGTACAACTGGCGAACGGTGACCGCTCCATCACGACCTTGCACGATGTTTCCGCGGTCCACGCAGAACCAGCCACGTGAAGAACTGGCGCGCCGGCAGCGTTGCCGCTTGGCTACTGCTGCTGGCCGCGTCCGGATGGATCATTGCGCACGCCCGCTTCACGGCCGATCTCTCGGCTTTCCTGCCCGCGCGGGCGACGGCCGCGCAACAGGCGCTGGTCGATGAATTGCGTGAGGGCGTGGTATCGCGGCTGATCCTGATCGACATCGGCGGCGGCGACGGGCCGCAACGTGCGCAACTGTCGCAGCAGCTGGCTGAGAACCTGCGCGCCAGCAACGCATTCAGCTCAGTCAACAATGGCCGCCTCTCTTCGTCGTCGGCGGACCAGAAGTTCGTCTTCGATCACCGCTACCTGTTGAGCGAGCGCGTTGCTCCGGGCCAGTTTACGGTCGAGGGGCTGCGCGCCGCGATCTCTGACAGCATTGAATCACTGGCGACGCCAACGGGGTTCCTGCAGAAGGATCTGCTGCTGGCCGATCCCACGGGCGAAACGCTGCAAGTGCTCGAGCAACTGACGCCGGATTCCGGGCCGCGCTATTCGAACGGCGTCTGGGTGTCTGCCGAGGGCAATGAAGCATTGCTGGTAGCGCAGACGCGCGCCGCTGGCGGCGACACGAACGGCCAGGAGCTCGCTGTCAGGACAATCGAGACCGAGTTCGCGCGGCTCAGTGCCACCAACCTGAGCAAACCAACGGCATCGGCGCTGCGCCTGAGATTGAGCGGGCCGGGCGTATTCGCGGTGCGCGCGCGCGCGACGATCATCCACGAATCGATTCGACTCTCGATCATCAGCTCCGTGCTCATCGCGACGCTATTGTTGGTGGTATACCGATCACTCCCTACGCTCGTGCTCGGCTTGCTGCCCGTCATCTCCGGCGCGCTGGTCGGTGCGGCCGCCGTTGCGCTCGGCTTCGGCGTCATCCATGGCGTCACGCTCGGTTTCGGCGTCACGCTGATCGGCGAATCGGTGGACTACTCCGTTTACTTGTTGATCCAGGCGCGCCGCGGCGCGAGCGGCAGCGCGGCTTCGGCCTGGATTGCGGACTTCTGGCCCACCGTGCGACTGGGCCTGCTCACGTCAGTGTGCGGATTCGCCTCGCTGCTGCCGTCGGCGTTTCCGGGACTTGCACAGCTCGGACTTTATTCGATGGCCGGCTTGATTGCGGCAGCGGCCGTCACTCGCTACGTGCTGCCCTCGTTGTTGCCGGAACATTGGGCCGCGCGACCGCTCGACCGGGTAGGCGCCGCCATTGCGCGTGCGCTTGCCGGCCTGCAACGCCACCGGCGCTTGCTGTGGCTCCTGCCCGTGCTGGCCGTTGCCGCCGTGTATGCGCACCGCAATGTGCTCTGGAATCGGGACCTCGCTGCCTTGAGCCCCGTGTCGGCGAGCGACCAGGAGTTCGATATGCGGCTGCGCGGCAGCCTCGGCGCGCCCGACGTGCGCGACCTCATCGTCATTTCGGCGAACGACATGGAATCCGCGCTGCAAGCAGCGGAAGCCGTGGGTGCGCGCCTTACGACGCTCGTGCAGGCCGGCGAACTCGGCGGCTTCGAATCTGCCGCGCACTACTTACCGAGTCTTGAGATGCAGCGGCAGCGGCGCGCCGCCTTGCCCGCCGGCGATGTGCTGCGGGCGCGGCTCGGCACCGCACTCGTCGGCCTGCCGCTGCGGGCGACGCGACTGTCGGCATTCATTGCCGCGGTTGAGCAGGCCCGCGAGGCGCCGCTGGTCGATCGCCTTGCGCTCACTGGCACGTCGCTCGCCAGCGGAGTGGATGCCTTGCTTGCGCAGCGCGGCGGGCGTGCCGTGGCGCTGTTGCCGCTGCGCGCCCCAGGCGGCGGCCCGCACGCTTATGCGATCGACACCGCGCGCGTGAAGTCTGCGCTGGGTGCCGCGCCTGCAGGTGTGTCGATCACGATGCTGGACCTGAAGCAGGAATCGGACACTCTTTATGCGTCGTACCAGTCAGAGGCGATTCACCTGTCGCTGCTGGGCATAGGGATCATCGTCGTGCTCCTGCTGGTCACGCTGCGTTCGGTGTCGCGGGTCGCGCGAATAATCGCTCCGCTGTTGCTCGCGGTGCTCGTGGTCTGTGGCGCATTGGCCGCGAGCCACCAGCCGCTGACGATACTGCACCTCATTGGACTGCTGCTGATCGTTGCCGTCGGCTCGAATTACGCGCTGTTTTTCGACCAGCATTTCGCGCCCGAAGCTGCCGCCCAGCGCAACACCATGCTTGCATCAGTGTTCGTCGCGAACGTCGCTACCGTGATGGGATTCGGCGTGCTGGCAACCTCAACAGTGCCGGTGCTTGCAGCGCTCGGCATGACGGTGGCGCCGGGCGCGCTTGCCGCGTTGCTTTTTTCGGCACTGATGGCGAGGCCGGCCGGGACGCAAGGCACTATAGTCTAGGCATGCCGTCGGCAACGACACGAATACAGTCCTTGTCACTTGAAGCGTGGCGAACGCGGCCGCTTGTGCCGGCTTCGGTGATATTGCACGCCGCGGCGGTGGGTGCCACCGCGTGGTATCCGGCCGCATGGCCGTGGGCTTTGGGCGCAATCGCTGCCGATCATGCCGTGCTGACCGCCACGGGACTGTGGCCGCGAAGCCGAGGCCTTGGTCCGAACGTAACGCGACTGCCGCACGATGCCACGATCGGTCGCGTGGCCATCACGATTGACGATGGGCCCGATCGCGATGTCACGCCGCGGGTGCTCGAAATGCTGGCGGCGGCGGGCGCGCGCGCGACCTTCTTCTGCATCGGAGAGCGCGTGACGGCGAACCCGGAGCTGGCGCGCGACATCGTGGCGCGAGGACACAGCATCCAGAATCACAGCCAGTCGCACCGCCATCACTTTTCCTTGCTCGGGAGGCGCGGCATGCGCCGCGAAATCGAAAGCGCCCAGCGATCGATAGGCGCCGTAACAGGCGAGCCGCCGCGGTTTTTTCGCGCGCCTGCCGGCCTCCGCAATCCATTGCTGCAGCCCGTGCTTGCAGCATTGGAATTGCAGTTGGTCAGCTGGACGCGGCGCGGTTTCGATACGGTCACGCGCGACGCCGGCGCGGTCTATGCGCGCCTTGCAACGCGCCTGGCGCGCGAAGACATCTTGCTGCTTCACGACGGCAACAGCGCGCGCGGAGAGGACGGCATGCCGGTGATTTTGGAAGTCCTGCCGCGCCTCCTTGACTGCGTGGCCCGCGCCGGGCTGGCGACGGTGACGTTGCCGGAAGCACTGCCGTGATACCGCGCCAACTGCTCAGGCGAATCGCTCGCGCCGCCGCGCAGCGCTATCGGCGCTCCGGTCTGTTCGCGTATCGTTTTGCGCTCGGCAAGTTGGCCCGCGATCCGGTGTTCGCCGCGCTGCTGGAGCACGGCATGATTCCGCAACGCGCGCGGTTGCTGGATCTGGGCTGCGGCCAGGGCGTTCTGGCGGCGTGGATCGACGCGGCCCGCGCCAGTTTCCACGCGCAGCAATGGCCCAAGGAATGGCCGCCACCGCCGGAACCCAGCGACTTCCACGGCATAGAACTGATGCGCCGCGACGTCGAGCGCGCGCGAGCCGCCTTGGGCGCGTCGGCGCGGATCGACTGCGCCGACATTCGAACGGCCGAGTTTGGCAATGCAGATGTCGTCATCATCATGGATGTGCTGCACTACATGAACCTGACGGAACAGGAACAGGTGCTGACGCGCGTCCGATCATCGATCGGCGAGGCGGGCAAGCTGCTGCTGCGAGTCGGCGATGCGGCTGGCGGATGGCGCTTCAAAATGAGCCGTTGGGTCGATGCCGCAGTGCTGTACGTGCGCGGACATCGGCGCGCGCAGCTGCATTGCCGCAGCCTGCAAGCCTGGAAGGACGTGTTGGCAAATTGCGGATTCAGCGCGCGATCGATCCCGATGAGCGAGGGCACGCTTTTTGCCAATGTACTGCTGGTGGCGACGCCACGATGAAGCCCCTTTACCTGACTCACTTCACGGCCACGAGTTGCCTGGGCGCGGGACTGCGACCACTGGCCGGCGCACTGGCGGACACGCGCAGCGGCCTGGCGCGTTGCCACTTCGAAGACGTCGAGCTCGATACCTGGATCGGCGAAGTCGCGGGAGTCGACGATCATCCATTGCCGTCGGTGTGGAAATCATTTGAATGTCGCAACAACCGCCTCGCACACCTGGGCCTGAAGCAGGATAATTTCATCGCGAGCGTCGCGGCCTGCATCAGTCGAGTCGGCGCGTCGCGGGTCGGCTTGTTTCTCGGCACCAGCACCTCGGGCATCCTCCAGACCGAGCTTGCCTATCGCAAGCGCGACTCGGTCAGTGGCGCGCTGCCGGCGGATTTCAACTACGCCGGCACGCACAATGTTTTCTCCGCGGCGCAGTTCGCGCGGGGAATACTCGGGATAGAAGGTCCCACCGCGGTCATCTCCACCGCTTGTTCGTCCAGCGCCAAGGCCTTTGGCGCGGCGCAGCGCATGATCGCGCTCGGCCTCATCGATGCAGCGGTAGTCGGCGGCGTCGATTCGCTTTGCCTGACGACACTCTATGGTTTTCATTCGTTGCAGTTGACGGCCGCTGCGCCGTGTCGTCCGTTCGCAGTCGATCGAAGCGGCATTTCGATCGCCGAGGCCGCGGCGTTCGTACTGATGGAGAAGACTCCGCCGCCCGGCGCCGCAAACCCGATCGCGCTGCTTGGCGTCGGCGAATCCAACGACGGTTATCACCTTTCGGCGCCGCATCCCGAGGGCCTCGGCGCACGCCTCGCAATGGACGCGGCGTTGCGCGCCGCCGGGCTCGATGCCAATCGCGTGGATTACATCAACCTGCACGGTACCGGCACTGCGAGCAACGACAGCGCGGAGTGCGCCGCGGTCACGCGCGTGTTCGGCAATTTACTGCCCTGCAGCTCCACCAAGGGCGCTACCGGCCATACGCTCGGCGCAGCCGGCGCGCTCGAAGCGGTGATCTGTGCGCTGGCGCTGCGCGAACAGATGCTTCCTGGCGGAGCCAACACAACCAGAGTTGATCCTGCGCTCGATCTCAATTACCTCACCGCGAGCGCGCGGGGCTCGATCACGCATGTGTTGAGCAATTCATTCGGGTTCGGCGGCACGAATTGCAGCCTCGTGCTGGGACGGATGCAGTGACCGACGCGACTGCTGGCGAACTCATTGCGTACCTGACGGGCATCGGCGTGCGTGGCCCCGGTCTTGAGGACTGGCCACAGACTGAAGCGGTCTTGAGTGGCAGGCAGGTTCATCAGGCAGCGGAGACGCTGCTGCCCGCGCCCGAGAACCTGCCTCCGACGGAGCGCCGGCGCAGTGGGCGCGTCGTCAGGCTCGCCTTCGCGATCGGCCTGGAGGCGACGCGCCGCTCCGGCGCGGATCCAGCGCGCTTGCCGATGGTGTTTGCCTCTTCCAGCGGCGACGGCGACAACTGCCACGAAATCTGCGAGACGCTGGCATCGGCCAGTCGCGCCTTGTCGCCGACGCGATTCCACAATTCGGTGCACAACGCGCCGGCTGGTTACTGGAGCATCGCCGCGGCGACGCAGGTGCAATCGACCACGGTGTGCGCCTACGACGCCAGTTTTGCGGCAGGCTTGCTCGAGGCAATGACGCAGGTTGTGGGGAATGCATCAAGCGTGGCGTTGCTTGCCTACGATATCGACTATCCACCGCCACTCCGTGCCGCGCGCAAGGTGTCGGCCGCGTTTGGGCTGGCGCTCGTGCTGCAAGCTGGCGCGTCGCCGCAGGCGCTGGCGCAAGTGCGGGTGCGCATTGCCACCGGCGTCGCAGGTCGACTTGAAAACGCAGACCTGGAAACGATGCGCGCGACGATACCGGCCGCGCAGGGCCTCGTGCTGCTGCAGGCAGTAGCAATGCGGGGCGCGACGACCGTAAATATCGCGTACCTGGGCGAGCAGCTGCTGCGTGTTACAGTGACTCCATGCGCCTAGATCACGCCTGGATCGCCGCACATATTCCGCACCAGGGCCGCATGTGCCTGCTGGAAGAAGTCATCGAGTGGAGCGGAGATCGCATCCGTTGCCGAACTGCCTCTCACCGCCGTGAAGACAATGCATTGCGCGCGCACGGCCGGCTCGGTGTTGCCTGCGGCATCGAGTACGCGGCGCAGGCGATGGCCGTGCACGGCGCGCTGCGCGCGATGGACGGTGCGCCGGGCTCCGACCCTGCGTCCGCCGATGCTGCACGAATGTCCGGTGTCGGTATGCTCAGCAGCGTGCGCGGAGTCACGATGCACGTCGACCGGCTCGATAGCGTTGCCGGAGATCTCTACACCAGCGCCACGTACATGAATGGCGACAGCACGATGGTGCTGTACGAGTTCACGGTCGGCGATTCGACTCGAACCTTGCTCGCGGGCCGCGCGACGATCGCATTCGCCCAGCGCGCAACCGGTAGCGTGGCGAGGTGAGCGACGAGCGCAAGCGCGCGCTGGTCACCGGTGCGAGCGGTGGCGTTGGCGCCGCCATCTGCCGTCGCCTCATTGGCGCGGGATATTTCGTCTACGTCCACGCGCACAAGAACCGCGATGCCGCCGCCGCGCTGGCGCAGGAGTTCAACAAGACCGGGCGCAATAGCGACGTATTGGTGTTCGACGTGACGGACGCCGCGACGACGCGCGCACAACTGGAAGCGCTGGTGGCCGAATCGCCCGTGCAAATCGTCGTGAACAATGCCGGTGCGCATGATGACGCGGCATTCCCCGGCATGAGCGCGCGCCAGTGGCGCCGCGTGCTCGACGTGTCGATCGACGGTTTCTTCAACGTGACCCAACCGCTGTCGATGCCGATGATCCGCAGCCGGTGGGGTCGTATCGTCAACATTTCGTCGGTCGCAGCGCTCATCGGTAATCGCGGCCAGGTCAATTACGCGGCGGCGAAGGGGGCACTCAATGCCGCGACGCGTGCGCTGTCGCTCGAACTGGCGAGCCGCGGCATCACGGTAAATGCCGTTGCACCGGGTATCATTGACGCCGGCATGGCCGAGGGCAGGTTCGACGATGAAACGATCGCGCGACTCGTGCCGATGAAGCGCGCCGGCTTGGCCGCAGAAGTGGCCAGCCTCGTGAACTACCTCGTCTCTGACGAAGCGGCCTATATTACCGGCCAGATCATCTCGGTAAATGGCGGAATGGCCTGAAGGGAAATCATCATGAATGTCATCTTTGTGCGAATCCTGGCCGCGTCATTTCTAGCGCTTGCGCCGATACATGCATCGCTGGCCGACGACACCCCAACCGACTCGAACGACAAGTCCGTGGCGCAAACGGCGCGTGAATTCGGGCAGGCTGTAGGACGCGACGCCAAGGCTGTCGGACAGGCGGTCAAAGAAGGCGCAAAGGATGTCGCGGCGGCAAGCAAGCGCGGCGCTACACGCGTCAGGAAGGCGGTGACTGAAAAGGACACGTCGCCAGGCAAAGACATCTCCAAAGACACCCCCAAAGACACCGCGGCCAGCAAGGATGCGCCCGCCGCGAAGCGATAATCCCTCAACTGTAGTCCCGCTCCTGCAATAGCTGTCGCCATCGGCTGATGGGGTGCGCTGGCACCTAAGTGCGACGATCGGTCCTCCCGAAATAATTCGGTTGACGGAGATTGCAGACATGAAGCGATTTGCAAAAATTCTTATCAACACGGCCCTTGCGGGGCTCGCGCTCTCGTGGGGCAGTCTGGCCTCGGCCGCAATGAGCCCGGCCGACGTCGACTCCGGCGTTCAGTCGACGCTGCAGTCGTTCTACGCGCAACATAACGGCAACCACGAGCTGGTCGACAAGGCCGCTGCGGTGCTCGTGTTCCCGAAGGTCACCAAGGCCGGTGTCGGCGTGGGCGGACTGCACGGTGAAGGTGCGTTGCTCGTAGGCGGCAAGACCATCAAATACTACGACGTGAACGGAGCTTCGGTGGGCGCCACCTTGGGCGTGTCTGAGCATTCCGAAGTCATCCTGTTCATGACCACGAAGGCGCGCGATGATTTCGAGAACAGCAAGGGCTGGACCATCGGCGCCGATGCGGGAGTCGCCGTGGCCTCTGCGGGCACCGGCGGCAACTACGACACCGAAACCCTGAAGCGTCCTGTGCTTTCATTCGTGCTCGACGAGAAGGGCCTCATGGGTGACCTGTCGCTGGCTGGGCAGAAAGTCACGCCGAAGGCCGGCTGAACGGGACAGCCATCATGAGCAAGCCTTCGCAATACATCATCAAGGATCTGCTCGTGGCGTTGATCACCGGCGTGGCTCTGGCGAGTGCCAGTTGTGCGGTGGGCTACCGCGTGTACGACCCCGAGTACGGTGCCTACCACAACTGGGATACCGTCGAGGAAAACAACTACCGGGTGTACCTCGACTCACGGCACGAGCCCTACCACAAGTTCCGCAGCATGGATCAAACCAGGCAGCGCGACTATTGGAAGTGGCGCCATGACCGCGGTGACGCTGACCGGCCAGGCGATCCAGCTCGGCATTGATGCTGCGCGCCTAAGCTGCAAGTGCAGCGAGCGCAGGCCGCT
>JBOHZW010000124.1:0-7493 GCA_050738715.1 Steroidobacteraceae bacterium
GTGCGAACCGGAGTGCCCGGTCGAGGCGATCTTTTCCGAGGACGAAGTGCCCGCCGGGCAGGAAAAATTCACGGCATTGAATGCCGAACTGGCCAAGCAGTGGCCCGTCATTTCCGAGCGCGGCACCCCGCCGGCCGATGCGAAGGAATGGGAAGGCAAACCCGACAAGCTGAAGTTGCTGGAGCGCTGAGCACTTCCCACCGCAACGCGCAGGCGGACGCTAGCCCTGCGGTTTGTCCTGCTGCAGTTCCTGCACGAGCTCATCGGGCGGCGCATAACCCGGCAGCAATTCGCCCGCTTCCGTGACGATGCCCGGCGTGCCTGTCAGGCCGATGGCGCGACCGAGCGCGTATTGCTCCGCGACCGGGTTTGGCTTGCAGACCGCGGTCTTCAGCGCACGGCCTTGTTTCGCTTCGGTCAGTGCCTCGCGGCGATCGGCTGAACACCACACCTGCTCGGCTTTCGACCAGCTCGATGTGTTCGGCCCGCTGCGCGGGAAGAACAGGTAGCGCACTTTGACGCCCAGGCGATTGAACTCGGCGATCTGCTTGTGCAGCTCGCGGCAGTAGGCGCAATCCACATCGGTGAATACGGTAATCGTGTACTTGGGTTTCGCCGGCGCGAATACCACCATCGACGCCTCGGGCACGTCGCGCAGCAGGTCGAGGCGCAACTCGCGCCGACGCGCATCGCTGAGATTGTTCCGGTCGGCGAGCCGATAGAGATCGCCGGCGAATCCGTAGCGTCCATCGGCTGTCACGTACACCAGTTCGGCGCCCTGGCGGAATTCAAAGATGCCGGGGACCTGCGTCGCGCGCAGATCGGCGGCCTTGGCGCCCGGTATGTGCGCGGCAACAGCGGCGAGTTCAGCCTCGGTTGCCGGTTGCAGCGCTACCGCGGCGGGAGCCACAGCCGCCTGCGCGGGAGTCGCGATCGCCGGAGCCGGCGCGCTTGTGGCGCGCAGCGTCAGCGCCACGCCCAGGGCCAAGGCGACTAGGCAGGCACGCAAGCTGGTATTGGACTTCATGGGTCGAGATTCTAACAGAGCGACGCTGGACCTGCCGCACGCCCGCAGTGCGCGCTTCAACCGCGCGGATGATGCTCGGCGTGCAGTTCCTTCATGCGCTCGCGCGCCACGTGCGTGTAGATCTGCGTGGTCGACAGGTCGCTGTGGCCGAGCAGCATCTGCACGACGCGCAGGTCGGCGCCGTGATTGAGCAGGTGCGTCGCGAAGGCATGGCGAAGGGTGTGCGGCGAGAGATCGTGGTCGACGCTCGCCTTGCGGGCGTAGCGCTTGATGATGTGCCAGAACGCCTGGCGCGTCATACGATCGCCGCGGCGCGTCGGAAACAGGTAGTCGGTGCTGCGCTCGAGCAGGATCTCGGCGCGCGGGCTGCCGATGAAGCCGGTGAGCCAGCGCACCGCTTCTTCACCGAGCGGAATCAGCCGCTCGCGATTGCCCTTGCCCGGCACGCGTAGCACGCCCTGGGTCAGGTTGACCTGGTCGACGCGCAGGCTGACGAGCTCCGAAACGCGCAGCCCCGTTGCGTACAGCACTTCGAGCATCGTACGGTCGCGGTTGCCGAGCGGATCACTGACCGTCGGCGCCAGCAGCAATGATTCGACTTCCGCTTCGGTCAGCGACTTCGGCAGTGAACGGCCGATGCGCGGCATGGCAATCTGCGCGGTGGGATCTTCGCGCACGACGCCTTCGCGCATCAGGTAGCGGAAAAAACGCCGAAAAGACGAGAGTTGCCGCGCAGTCGAGCGTGGCCGCGAACCGCCAGCGGCGCGCGCGGCAATGAACGCCAGCACATCGGCGCGGCCGGTGCGCGCGAGCACGAGGTTGCGCTGCGCAAGCCAGCGGGACAATGCAATCAGGTCGGCGCGATACGCCGCCAACGTATTGGGCGACAATCCACGCTCCATCCAGACCGCATCGAGGAAACGACCGATGATCGGATCGACGATTTCGACGGCCGGCTCGGCGGTCACTGTTGCATGTCTGCTCAATGCAATTCCTGGGCGGTGGCGGATTACCTTATGGTGGCCAGTATGCAAAGGGGGGCCCATCGGGCGATGTGATGGGACTCACAACCACGCCAACGGCTAATATAGGGAGACTTGGGTCACACAATACAGCGACTGAAGCAAGCATTTCCGTGACGCCGCCCGCAGCCCCGCATCGCACCACGGGTCACTTGGCGCTGCTGCCATTACAGCTGATTTACAGCCTTTACGCAGCGACGGCCTTCCTGGCCTTGGCGCTTCTCTGCCTGCTCCCGTTGGCGCTGATCCCGACGCTCGCCGGCCGTCGGCGCCTGACGCAGTGGGTGGGCCGCGCCTCCCTGGCGGTCATGGCGATGCCAGTGCGCGTGAACTGGAATGCGGGCCTGCCGGACCCGTGCATCGTCGTCGCCAATCACTGCAGCTACCTCGACGGCATCGTGCTGTGCGCCGTGCTGCCACCGCGTTTCGGTTTTGTCATCAAGCGCGAGATGGCGTCCGTGCCGCTTGCGGGTTTCCTGCTGCGGCGGATCGGCGTTCATTTCGTCACGCGCGGCAATCGCTCGGGCGGATCGAGCGATGCGCTGCGCATCATCCGCAGTGCATCGCGCGGCGATTCGCTGGCGTTCTTCCCGGAAGGCACGTTCGTGAGCGAACCCGGGTTGCTGCGATTCCACACGGGCGCGTTTGCGGCCGCGGAGCGCTCGGGCACGGCGGTCGTGCCGTTGGCGATCCTCGGCACGCGCCATTGCCTGAAGCCCGGCCAGATGTTGCTGCGTCCCGGCCGCATCACCGTGACCGCACTCGGAACACTGTGGCCGCAACCGAACCAGCCGGACGGCGCCGCGGCCTTGCGCGACGCGGCCCGCGCCGCCATCCTTGCCGGCACCGGGGAAATCGACGCAGCGGGAAGCGAAGCATGAGCGCAGGCACGGAGCGGGATGTGATGGATTACGACGTGGCGATCGTGGGCGCCGGGCCGGCCGGACTCGCCTGCGCGCTGCGGCTGCGCCAATTGAATCCCGATCGTTCCGTGTGCGTGGTCGAGAAGGCGGCAAGCCTCGGCGCGCATTCGATGTCGGGCGCCGTGCTGGATCCGGTGGCGCTCGATGCGCTGCTGCCCGATTGGCGCGCTGCGCCGCCGCCGACTTGCGTGCCGGTGCAGCGCGATGAGTTCCGATTCCTGACCGAGCGCGGCAGCTACCGCCTGCCAACGCCGCCGCAACAACGCAACCACGGCAACGTCATCGTCTCGATTTCGCAGCTGGTGCCATGGCTGGGCGCGAAGGCCGAGTCCGCCGGCGTCGACATCTTTACCGGTTTCGCGGCAAGCGAGGCGCTGTTCAACGATGTCGGCGCGGTGCGCGGCGTGCAGCTCGGCGACATGGGGCGTTTGCGCGACGGTAGCGAGGGGCCAAACTACGCGCCCGGTGCGCAAATCCTGGCGCCGGTCACGATCTTTGCCGAGGGCTGTCGCGGCAGCATCAGCAAGCAGCTGATCGCGCGCTACCAACTCGATGCCGACCGTTCGCCGCCGACCTTTGCGCTCGGGTTCAAGGAGCTGTGGCAGCTCCCTGCGGGCCGCGGCCACACGGGCCTTGTGCAGCATACGATCGGTTGGCCAATGCCGCGCGACACCTTCGGCGGCGGCTTCATCTATCACCTCGAGCAGGATCGCATCTATATCGGACTGGTCGTCGGCCTCGATTACGCCGATCCGCAATTCCAGCCCTTCGAGGCATTCGAGCAGTTGAAGACGCATCCGACGATGCGGACATTGCTCGACGGCGGCGAATTGCTCGCCTACGGCGCGCGCTCGATTGCCGCGGGCGGCGCGCAGTCACTCCCGCGCATGGAGATGCCTGGCGCGCTGCTGATCGGCGACGCAGCCGGAACACTCGATGCCGCGCGCATCAAGGGCATCCATCAGGCCATGCGCTCAGGGATGCTTGCCGCCGAGCATTTGCACGCGCGCTCGTCACCGGCCGGCTACGACGCTGCGTGGCGCGCTTCGGCAGGCGGTCGTTCGCTGCAGGCCGTGCGCAACATCAAGCCCGGCTTCAAGCGTGGATTGTGGCTCGGCCTCGCGAATGCGGGGCTCGAAACCCTGCTCGGCGGCCGCACACCGTGGACGCTGCGCCATGTCGCGAACGACCAGACGTTGCGCGTGATCGATCCGCCGGGCGCACCGCCCGCAGTGCGCGCCGATTGGCACGAGCGCACGCTGCCGCCGCGCGATCGCACCGCGGCGGTCTACCTGGCCTCGACCGTGCACGATGAGAATCAGCCGGTGCACCTGCACGTCTCCGACACGGGCATCTGTGCCGATCGCTGCGCGCGCGAGTACGACAATCCGTGCACGCGCTTCTGCCCGGCCGCGGTGTACGAGATCCTGACCGCCGATGATGGCAGCAAGCGGCTCCAGATCAACGCCGCCAACTGCGTGCACTGCAAGGCCTGCGACATAAAGGATCCGTACGGCATCATCACCTGGACCACGCCCGAGGGCGGATCGGGTCCGAACTACCAGAACATGTAGTGAGCGATCCCGCTGCCAGCGGCCTGGCCGCCATCTACCAGCGCGAGCTGCTCGCGCGCGGTTGGCGCTCCGACGCTGCGCAACTTGCCGCGGTTGCGCGCCTCGAACGGTTACGCGTGGAATTCCGCGCACGGCAAGGCGGCTCGGGCCTGTTCAACCGCGTGCGCCGGCGATTCTGGCCGCGTGCGGAAACCGATGCGGTTCGCGGCGTGTATCTATGGGGCGGCGTCGGGCGTGGCAAGACCTGGTTGATGGATCTTTTCTTCGCCTCAACCGGCGGCGGTGCGCGGCGGCAGCATTTCCACCAGTTGATGCGGGAGCTCCACGCAGCACTCGCCGCGATCCAGCAGCGTGAGGCGCCGATCGACATCGTCGCGCGCCGCATGGCGCGGCGCGCGCAGCTGTGGTGCCTGGATGAACTGCAGGTCAACGATATCGCCGATGCGATGCTGCTGGGCAGCCTGTTCGAGTCGCTGCTGCGCGAAGGCGTGACGCTCGTGTTCACGTCGAACGTTCCGCCCTCAGGCCTGTATCGCGACGGCCTGCAGCGCTCGCGATTCCTGCCCGCGATCGCGGTGCTGGAACAAAAACTCGACGTGCTCGAGGTGGATGCCGGCACCGACTATCGGTTGCGACAATTGCGGCAGGCCCCCGTCTGGTTCGATTGCAACGATCCCACGACGCCCGCGCGCTTCGCGGCGATGTACGCGGAACTCGCGGGGAAGCACGGCGAATCGGCGCGGCATCTCCTTATCAACGGACGGCACATCACGGCGCAGCGGCGTGCAGGCGACGTGGTGTGCTTCAGTTTTGCGACCTTGTGCGGCGGCGCGCGCAGCGCCAACGACTACGCCGAACTCGCGGATGCTTTCCACACCGTGTTCGTCAGCGATATTCCGCTGCTCGATGCGACGCAGGACGATGCGACACGCCGGCTGATCAGCCTCGTCGACGAGTTCTACGATCGCGGCGTCAAGCTGATCGCTCTGGCCGCGGCGCTGCCCGCGCAGTTGTATCGCGGCGAGCGCCTCGCGTTCGAGTTTCGCCGCACCGCCAGCCGCCTGGTCGAGATGCAGAGCGAGGCCTACCTGGCGCGCGCTCACGTGCGGTAGTGGTACGATTCGCACATGGCGGAGGGGGCACCATGAAGAAAGCGCAGCCGCGAAACAAGCCGCAGGCGCGCGGATCGCGCCATCGGCAGCTCGCCACGCGTTTGTTGCGCGCCTGGCGCAGCAGTTTGCCGCCCGGTGACTGGCGCTCGGCCGGCGCGCTGCCGCTGCGGGCGGCGGCCGAGGCGCAATTGCGGTTCGGCGCGCTTCGCCAGCCACGCCAGGCGCTGCTGCGCGTCAGCAATCCACCGCTCGCAGCCGGCCGCGGGCACAGTTACTCGGTCGTCGAGCTCGTCACCGACGACATGCCATTCCTCGTCGACACGCTCGGCATCGTGCTCGCCGAAGCGGGTTACAACGTGCAGCTCATCGCGCATCCGATCCTTGGCGCGGTACGCGGCGCCGGCGGCCGGCTATTGCGATTCGGCCAACGCCGCGGCGCGCACGCTCCCGTCAACGAATCGTGGCAGTACCTGCGCATCGATCGCGTCACCACCGAGAAGGAAGCCGACGCGCTGCAAGCGCGGCTGCGCTCAGCGCTCGCCGATGTGCGCCATGCCTGCACCGACTGGCCGTCGATGCGCCAGGCCGCACGCGGCATCTGCGAGCAAATGCGCGCGAATCGATCGCCGTTTCCGGCCGCTGTCGTGCGCGAAAGCGCGGCGCTGCTCGAGTACATGGAGGACAACCACTTCACGTTCCTCGGTTTCCGCCGCAGCCGCGTGCGGCGCGGACGAGGCGGCGCGCGGCTCGTGCCGATCACGGGCAGCGAACTCGGCGTGGTTCGCAACATGCCGCCGCCGCCGCTGGCGCCGCTGCAGGCCGCGCACGAACTGCTGGTCGTCACCAAATCCAATCATCGCTCGACGGTGCATCGGCCGGGCTATCTCGATGTCATCGCGGTCAAGGAATTCGATGCGCGCGGCCGGCTGCGCGGTGAAGCGCAGCTCCGCGGGTTGTGGACTTCAAACACATATCACGCCGACCCGCGCACGGTGCCGCTGCTGCGCCTGAAGGTGGCGCGTGTCATCGGTTCGTTCCCGTTCCGGCCCTCGAGCCACGATGGCAAGCGCCTCGTCAGCATCCTCGAGAATTTGCCGCGCGATGAATTGTTTCAGGCTTCCGCCGCCGACCTGCGCAGCTGCGCCCGCTCGGTGCTGGCGCTGCACGAGCGCACACGCGGTGTCTGCCTCGTGATGCGCCGTGACAAGCTGCGCCACTTCTGGTCCTGCCTGGTTTTCCTCGGACGCGAGCGGCTCGACAATGGCGGGTTCCGGCGAATCGAAGCCGTCCTCAAGCGTGCGCTCGGCGGCGGCCAGCTCGATTCATCGCTCGCCGTGGGCGACGGCGCGCTCGCGCAACTCCATGTCACGGTGCGCGTGCCCGGGGGCGCCGAACTGCAGCTCCGGCGCCGCGCGCTCGAGCGCGAACTCGACGCCGCGCTGGTCACGTGGCGAGAGCGTGTGCACGAAGCGCTCGCCAGGAAGCACGATGAGACCACCGCCGCTGCGCTCGACCGCCGTTACGGCGGCGGCTTCCCGGCCGCCTACCAGCAGGATGTGGCGCCCGAGCAAGCGGTGCAGGACATTGGCGATTTCGACAGCGCGGCCGCGGCGGGCGCCGGCCAGTTGCGGCTGCGCCTGCCCGACAGCGGCGGGCATGCGCGTGCCCACCTGCGACTGCTGCGCCATGGCGAGCCGCTGCCGATATCAGAGGCGCTGCCGATCCTCGAGAGCTTCGGCCTGCGAATCATCGCCGAACGCCCTTACGAACTGCACCGCCCGGGCGCATCGTCGGCATGGATCCAGGATTTCGAGCTGGAAGGCGCAGGCTTGCAC
>JBOHZW010000125.1:0-4296 GCA_050738715.1 Steroidobacteraceae bacterium
GTGCTCTACCGCGCCGAGCTGGAACGCAACCTGAATGTCTGTCCCAAGTGCACGCACCACATGCGCATCGGCGCGCGCGCGCGGCTGCAGTCGTTCCTCGATCCGGCCGGGGCGCAGGAAATCGGCGCGCAGGTGCAGCCGGAGGATCCGCTCAAGTTCAAGGACAGCAAGCGCTACAAGGACCGGCTCGCGCAGGCACAAAAAGCCACCGGTGAACGCGACGCGCTGATCGCGCTGGCCGGGCAGCTGCATGGCGATCCGGTGGTGGCCTGCGCGTTCGAGTTCCAGTTCCTCGGCGGATCGATGGGTTCAGTGGTCGGCGAGCGTTTCCGGCGCGCCGTCGATCGCTCCATCGAGGACCATTGCGGACTCGTGTGTTTTTCAGCGACCGGCGGCGCGCGCATGCAGGAGGCGCTGCTGTCGTTGATGCAGATGGCCAAGACCAGCACGGCGCTAGCGCGCTTGTCGCGCGCGGGATTGCCGTTCATATCCGTCATGACCGATCCAACCACTGGCGGCGTGTCGGCGAGCCTGGCAACGCTCGGTGACCTGAACATCGCGGAACCGCGCGCGTTGATCGGCTTCGCCGGCCCGCGCGTCATCCAGCAGACCGTGCGCGAGACGCTGCCGGAAGGTTTTCAGCGCAGCGAATTCCTGCTGGAACACGGCGCGCTCGACCTGATCATCGATCGTCGCGATATGCGCGATCGGCTCGCGGCCTTGTTGCGATTGCTGCAGCGGCGGCCTGTGCTCGCGTCCGCTTAAGGAGCTCCGGTGAGCGGCGGCCGCACGCTGGCCGAATGGCTGGCCTACCAGGAAACACTGCACCCGCGCAGCATCGACCTCGGGCTCGAGCGCGTGCGCGTCGTGGCCGAAAGGCTGGCGCTGCTCCCGCCGGCCGGCCGTACGGCGATCGTCGGCGGCACGAACGGCAAGGGATCGACTGCCGCGATGCTGGCAGAACTCGCACAGGCACACGGTTTTCGCGTCGGCCTGTTCACCTCGCCGCATCTGTCGCGCTACCAGGAGCGCATTTGCATCGACGGTGCCGAAGTGGCCGAGGCCGCGTTGTGCGCGGCTTTCACCGAGATCGAGGCCGCACGCGGCGCCGAGTCGCTGACCTATTTCGAATTCAACACGCTGGCCGCGCTGTTGGTGTTTCGCGCCGCCGGCGTCGACATGACCGTGCTCGAGGTGGGGTTGGGCGGACGGCTCGATGCGACCAATCTCATCGATGCCGACGTGGCCGTGTTGTGCTCGGTGGCGATGGATCACCGCGAGTGGCTCGGCGATACGCTGGAATCCATCGGCAGGGAAAAAGCCGGTATTTTCCGCGCCGGCAAGCCGGTGATCCTCGGCGACGCGCGCATGCCCGACACCGTCACGAGCTCGCTGGTGGAACAGGGGTGCAGGCCGCAGATCGCCGGCACGCACTTCACGTGGCGCGTGCGTCCTGATGGATGCTGAGACCTGCATGGTGCAGGACTCGAATTCAACGCCCTGCCGCCGCCGGCGCTCGAAGGCGCGATCCAGTACCGCAACGCATCGGTCGCGGTGGCGGCGCTGCGCGTACTGATGACGCCGCGCGAATTGGAACCGCAGGCGATTGCAGCTGCGCTGCGCGCGGTGCGCCTGCCCGGACGATTGCAGTTCGTGAGCGGCCCGGTCCAGTGGGTATTCGATGTGGCGCACAACGAAGCCGCGGCGGCAGTGCTGGCCGCGGAGCTGCGCGTGCGCCCGGTGCGTGGCCGCACGATCGCGGTATTCGCGGTGCTCGGCGACAAGGACGCCGCGGCAGTGGCGGCACAGCTCGATGCGCTGGTCGATCACTGGCTGCTGTGTTCGCTTGCCGGGCCGCGCGCGCTGCCGGCCGCGGATTTGCGCCAGCGCATGGGCACGCTGCGGGCCCCAAGCGAACTCGCCGGCGATGTCGCCGCGGCGATCACGCGCGCCGGCGCGCTCGCGAAAGAGGGCGATCGCGTCGTTGTCTGCGGGTCGTTCCACACGGTGGGTCCGGCGCTGAAGGCGCGTCGGCTATAATCCGCGCGCCTCAATCCACGCGCCTCGCGCATCCTGGGAATCGAACTATTGCAGCAGCATCTGAAGGAACGGCTCACCGGCGCGACGATTCTCGTGCTGGTCGTCGGGTTGCTGGTGCCCGAAATGTTCCGCGGCCGGCCCGCGGGCGGAATCGACACCCACGTCGGCGCCGCCGACGGCGCGCCGATGCGCAGCTACACGATCGACCTGCGCGATTCGCCGACGGCGCGGCCACCGGCCGTCGCGCCGCCCGCCGTCTCACCGCCGGCCGCTGCGGTCGGCGAGGGCGCGCCGATCGTGTCGAGCGCGACGTTGCCCGAGGTGGGCGCGATGAAGGCACCCTCCGCGAGTTCGCCAGCGCCAAATGCGCCAGCGGCGAGTTCAGCGCCGGCGCCCACGCGATCGCGTGCTGCGGCCCCGAAGTCCGGCTGGACTGTACAGGTGGCCACCTTCGCACGGCGCGATTTCGCCGAGCGCATGGTGAAGCAGATTCGCGCCAAGGGTTTTGCAGTCCAGGCCGTCGGCCCGGACGATCGCGGCTTGTATCGGGTGCGCAGCGCCCCCACATCGGAACGTGCAGCAGCACTCGCCCTGAAGGAGAAAATGCGGGCCCGAGGCCTCAAACCGTTGGTGATTTCCCTGCCATGAGACGTGTGCAGGGCCCAGGCAGGCACGGTGCTGCTAGAATTGCGCGGCTCGCATGCGCGGCTAAGGCGGAAACGGGTTTCCCATGAATTGGACAGATTACGCAATCATCGCAGTGCTCGTGGCTTCCTGCGCCGTCGGCCTGATACGCGGGCTGTTGCGCGAAGTGATTTCGCTCGCCACGTGGGTCGCGGCGGTGTGGCTCGCGTGGGAATTTTCCGGCGTGATCGAACCGCACCTGGGTGGCGCGCTCGGCGATCCCACGGTGCGTCCGTGGGCGGCGCGCACGATCATCTTCGTGGTGGTGCTGGCGGTCGGCACCGCGCTCGGCGCGATTATCACTTATTTTATGAGGCTGTCGTTGTTCACCAGCCTCGATCGATTGCTCGGACTTGTGTTCGGATTGCTGCGCGGTGCGGTCGTGCTGGGATTGTTGGCGGTCTTGTGCCACGCGGTGCGATTGAACGATGAAAAGTGGTATCGCGAATCGACGCTGGTTCCGTACGCCGAGCACGCCGGTAATGTGCTGCGCGGACTGGTCGGAGAGCGTAAGATTCCCGCCTCGCCGATGACCGCCTGAGGGCACCTGAGGGCCTGACGGTCGCGGCAACAGCTCCTCGCGGAGGCACGTGCATTCATGTGTGGCATCGTCGGAATTGTCGGCACCAGTGCAGTCAACCAGCGCATCTATGACGCGCTGACCGTGCTGCAGCATCGTGGCCAGGATTCCGCCGGCATCATGACTGCCGACGCCGGCGAGCTGTGCGTGCGCAAGGGCGCGGGGCTGGTGCGCGACGTGTTCCAGCAGCATCACATGCTCGAACTGCGCGGCAACGCCGGCATCGGCCATGTGCGTTATCCGACGGCCGGATACGACAGCGCCTCCGAAGCGCAGCCTTTCTACGTCAACGCACCTTACGGCATCTGCCTCGCGCACAACGGCAACCTGACCAACGCCGCCGAACTCGCCGATGTGCTGACTCGCGAAGAGCGGCGCCACCTCAACAGCGAGTCGGACTCCGAAGTGCTGCTGAACGTGCTGGCCTCCGAACTGCAGCGCGTCGGCACGCCGCGCGTCACGCCCGCCGATATCTTCGCGGCCACCAGTGCCGTCTATCGCCGCTGTCGCGGAGGCTATGCGGCGGTCGTCATGGTCATTGGGCACGGCGTGCTCGGTTTCCGCGATCCGCACGGAATCCGGCCGCTGGTGCTTGGCGAGCGGCGCACCGCGCGCGGCACCGAATACATGCTCGCGTCTGAAAACGTGGCGCTCGACATGCTTTCCTTCGACCTGGTGCGCGATGTGGCGCCGGGCGAGGCGGTGTTCATCGACGAGCAGGGCCGGCTCCATTCGCAGCAGTGCGTTGCGACGATGCGGCACACGCCCTGCATCTTCGAGTACGTGTATTTCGCGCGCCCCGACTCGATCATCGACAACATTTCGGTGTATCGCGCACGCATGAGAATGGGCGAGCGGCTGGCCGACAAGATCCGCCGCGTGCATCCCGACCATGACATCGACGTCGTCATCCCGATTCCCGATACCAGCCGTACCAGCGCGCTGCAGATGGCGCAGAAGCTGCGCATCAAGTACCGCGAGGGGTTCAACAA
>JBOHZW010000126.1:0-3510 GCA_050738715.1 Steroidobacteraceae bacterium
GCACATCGGTGCCTTCTCTTTCATCGGCCCGCACTGCGTGATCGAGGCCAATACCCGGCTCGGCAAGGGCTGCCTGGTCGAATCGCACAGTCGCGTTCGCGGCGACTTTCCCGATTTCGCCGTGCTCTCCGGCAGCCCCGCGCGGATCGTCGGAGACACGCGCGAAGGCGATGCCGAGTGGCTCGCTGCGCATCCGGAATGGCAAGCGCACTACGATGCCTGGGCTGCTAGCGGTACGACTCCTGCACGGTCCACTCCGGCTTGACGAATGCGGATCGCGATGATCGGCGACGGCGAAAGCCCACACCTGTTGAAGTGGGCGCGGGCATTGGCTGCTGCTACCGATGTGGAACTGTGGGTCGCATCGAGTCGGGGATTCGCCATCGGCTTCGACGGTGTGGTTCCGGCAAGCCGCCGGCTCGCGCTGAAGACGCGGCCTGCGCGACGCGGCGGCAACGCCAGAGTGCTGGCGCAACTGCCGAGACTCGCTGCATGGTTGCGGCGAGTCGATGCCGATTGGCTGCACGCTCACTATCTCACGTCGCATGGCACGCTGGCCTGGCTCGCCAAGCGCCTTTTCGGGCTCAGGGCTCGGATCGTCGGCTCGGCCTGGGGCAGCGACATCCTGATCGCGCCCCGGCGATCGACGGCTGTGCGCTGGCTTACGCGCAGCGTACTGCGCGCCTGCACGCTCACGACCAGCGACTCCGCATACATGGCCGAACAAATGCGTGAGCTGGGCGCGCGCGAAGTCATGACCTTTCCGTTTGGCCTGGAGCGCATGCCGGCGCATCCGAGCATGAAGGATCCGTTCCTCTTTTTCGCAAATCGAGGACTGGAAGCGTTGTATCGGCCCGAACACGTATTGCAGCTCTTTGCTGCCGTGGCGGCCGTGCAGCCCGCAGCGCGTCTGGCGGTGGCCAACGACGGCAGCCTCTCCGGCACGTTGCCTGCGACGGCTACTGGAATCGGCTTGCGCGTCGGCCGGTTCGAGGATGGCGCCCAAGTCGAGTTTTTCGGCCGGCTCGACGCTGCGACGCAGGACCACTGGTACGCACGTTCCCAGTGGTATCTGAGCCTGCCGAGCAGCGATTCGGTCGCGGTATCGGTACTCGAAGCGATGGCGCATGGATGCATCCCGGTGCTCTCCGATCTGCCGGCCAATCGGGAACTCGTCCGCACTGGCGAGACCGGTCTGATCGTGGCGGAGCAGGCGTACGACCCGTTGCCGATCCTGGCGCTCGCGCCACGCGCCGCTTATATCGCGCAGGAGAATCGGAGCTGGGTCGCGCAACACGGGCTGTTCGCGCCGGCGGTCGAGCGCTTCATCGCACGGCTTTGCGCGATCCCGGATACGCCTTGAACGTCCTCCTCATCAACCACTATGCCGGCTCTCCGTGGCACGGCATGGAGTTCCGGCCCGACTACCTGGCGCGCGAGCGGGTGCGGGCAGGCCACGGCCGGGTCCGAAACATGGCGGTCTTCCTGACTCTGCTGTGGCGTGACTCCTTGGGAGGATGGCAGGAATGAGACCAAGGATCGTGACGGTGCTGGGTGCGCGCCCGCAGTTCATCAAGGCGGCGGCAGTCAGCCACGCGTTGCTTGAAGTTGCGGGCATTGAAGAAACGCTGGTGCACACCGGCCAGCATTTCGACGCCAATATGTCCGACGTATTCTTCGATGAACTCGGCATCCCGGCACCTAAGCACAACCTGGGCATCGGCGGTGGGCGCCATGGCGCGATGACAGGGCGGCAACTGGCGTCTATCGAAGCGGTGCTGATCGACGAACGACCGGACGCGGTGCTGGTCTACGGGGATACGAATTCGACCTTGGCTGGCGCTCTTGCCGCCTCCAAACTCCACATCCCGATTGCCCATGTCGAGGCGGGCCTGCGTTCGTTCAACCGACGCATGCCCGAGGAGATCAACCGCGTGCTCACCGACCACGTGAGCCACTGGCTGTTCGCCCCGACCGACACCGCCATGGCCAACCTCGCGCACGAGGGCATAGCCGCGGCTCGCTGCGCGCTCGTCGGCGATGTGATGCTCGACGCTTCGATGCGCTTTCGTGAGCGCGCGCGAGAGCAATCGAACATTCTCGATCAGGTCGGTGTCGCGGTCGGCGAATTTGTGCTCGCAACCGTGCACCGAGCCGAGAATACCGACGAGCCCGCACGATTCGATGCGATTCTGAATGCGCTGCGCGCAGTCTCCGAGCAGCGACTGGTCGTTTGGCCGGTGCATCCTCGCGTTCGCGAGGCTATGGCCGAGCGCGGTGCCGAGCTGCTCGGATCAGGTCGTATCAGGCTGATCGATCCGGTCGGATATCTCGACATGGTGATGCTCGAGAGCAGCGCTGCGGTCGTCGCTACCGACTCCGGCGGCGTACAAAAGGAAGCGTTCTTCTTCCGCGTGCCTTGCGTGACGCTACGCGACGAGACCGAGTGGGTCGAATTGGTCGAGTCGGGGTGGAATCGGCTCGCGCCCCCGTGCGATGCGGCCTCGGTGGCTGGCGCGGTGCTGGGGGCGATCGGGACCTGTGGTGCTGAAGTGCAGCCCTATGGCGCGGGTGACGCGGCGTCAAGAATCGCCCAGCGGCTGGCCTCCGATCTGGCCGCGTGAACATTCTCTATATCAATCACTATGCCGGAGGTCCGGCATACGGCATGGAGTACCGGCCGTACTACCTGGCTCGCGAATGGGTGCGCGCCGGCCATACGGTCACGATCGTTGCAGCATCTCAATCGCATGTGCGCAATCGTCAACCGGCGATGGAGGGGGTCTTCACGGTCGAACTGGTCGAGGGCGTGCGATTCGTCTGGTGTGCCACACCACGCTACGACGGGAATGGTTTCGGGCGAGTTGTCAACATCGTGGCCTTCCTGCTACGGCTCGGACAATTGCGTCGTTGGCTCGATGTCGAGCCGGACGTGGTGATCGCATCCTCGACCTATCCACTGGACATCGGCCCGGCGCAGCGTCTGGCGCAGCGGCACGCGGCGACTCTGATCTGGGAGGTTCATGACCTGTGGCCGTTGTCGCCGATCGAACTCGGTGGCATGTCGCGCAGCCATCCGTTCATCCGCTGGCTTCAACATGCCGAGGACAGGGCCTGCCGCGTCTCCGATCGCGTCGTCTCGATGCTGCCGATGGCCGATCTCCATCTCATATCTCGTGGAATGGATCGTTCGAAGTTCGTCCATATACCCAATGGCATCGATCCGGACGAATGGGTCGAGGCCGCGGCCGTGGCGCTCCCTGTGCCGCATCAGGAGGTGATTCAAAAATTGCGGGAGGCCGGTTCCAAACTGGTCTGCTACGCCGGCGCGCACGGCGTCGCGAACGCGTTGCCGACATTGCTCGAAGCGGCCCGTCTGTGTACCGATGACATGGTGACGTTCATATTGGTCGGCACGGGTCCGGACAAGCCGGCGCTGCGTGATCGCGCAATGCGCGATGGATTGCGCAACGTAGTATTCCTCGATCCGGTGCCGAAGGCCTCGATTCC
>JBOHZW010000127.1:0-27219 GCA_050738715.1 Steroidobacteraceae bacterium
TGCCAAGGGAACGCGCGGCCGCTTCGGCCGCAAGCTCGCGCCGAAGGCAACGGCAGCCGCGGGCGCGGCGCAGGATGCCGCTGGCGCAGCCACTGCGCCCGCCAAGCCCAAGACCCCAGCCTTGGTCCAAGGCAAGGCCAAGGCGAAGGCAAAATCTGCGCGCAAGGTTGCGAGCAAGACCAAGGGCAAGGGCAAGGCCGGAGCACGCAAACCGCTGCCGGAAACCGATGAAGCGTCCGCGGAAGAAGTGCCGCCAAAGATGGTGGCGTCCGATAGCGGAACCCACAAGCGCTGACGACGTTTAGGTTCGGGCACTCCGGCCGCGCATGAAATACCGCCATAGTTTCCACGCCGGCAATTTCGCCGACGTGCACAAGCACGTCGCGTTGCTGGCGCTGATCGCCGCCCTGCAGCGGAAAAACAAGGGTTTCCTGTATCTCGAGACGCATGCGGGGCGCGGCCTCTATGACCTCGACAGCGCCGACACGCACCAGGGCGCCGAAGCGCGGCTCGGCATCGGTGCGCTGCGCAGCGCCGGATGCGAGGCCGCGCCGATCAGGTCTTACCTCGATGCGCTCGATCGCGCGTGCGCCGATGCCAACAACTCCGGCGTCTACGCAGGCTCACCGGTCCTGGCGGCCTTGTCATTGCGCGCGCAGGATCGCGGCATCTGCTGCGAAATCCAGGCTGCGGAATGTCGCGCGCTCGAACGCGCGTTGAATATCTACGCGCGCATGCGCTGCGAATGCGTCGACGGCTACCAAGGGCTCGCGGCACACCTGCCGCCGGTCGAACGCCGCGCACTGGTGCTGATCGATCCGCCGTATGAGGAACAGGCGAACGACCTGCAACGCGCGGGCGATGCCATCTCCACGGCACTCGCGCGGCTTGCAAACGCCGTCGTCGCGCTGTGGTATCCAATCAAGGACGACCGCGATCTCACGCCCTGGCTCGAGCGCATGTCCGCGCAGTTGCCGGTACCGGCGCTGGTCACGGAACTGTGGGTTCATCCGCGGGATGCGCGCGTGGGCCTCAATGGCTCGGGCCTGCTGATCGCGAATCCCCCGTACCAGCTTGACGTGGAGCTGGCGCAGTGGCTTCCTGAGCTTGGCGCGGCGCTCGGCACCACGCGCCAGGGCGGCACTTCGGTCAGGTGGATTGCGCATGAACAGCATTGATCGCTACGCCGTGATCGGGTCGGGGATCGCGCACAGCCGCTCGCCGCAGATCCACGCGATGTTCGCGCAAGCGACGCGCCAGCCGATGGAATACGGACTGCTGGACACGCCTCCCGTGGCATTCAAGGCCACGGCCGACGCGTTTTTCAAGGCGGGCGGCCGTGGGCTCAACGTCACCGTGCCACACAAGCAGGCAGCGCTGCAGTTGTGCGATTCGCTGACGCCGCGCGCACGGCGCGCCGGTGCGGTCAACACGCTCGCGCGCGGCGATGACGGCAAGCTGCTCGGCGACAACACGGACGGCGCTGGGCTGGTGCGCGACCTGAGCTTCAACCTGCGCTGCACGCTCGCTGGCGCGCGCGTGTTGCTGCTCGGCGCCGGGGGTGCGGCGCGCGGGATCATTGCACCGCTGGTCGAGGCCGGCGTCGCCGCGCTGGAAATCCACAACCGTCATCCGGCGCGCGCTCGCGCGCTCGCGCAGGAATTTGCAGAGCTTGCGCCGGTCAGTGCGGGCGAATCGGCGGTGCGCGCACCACCAGCGATGCCCGGCGTGTATGGCAGCACGCTGCGCGCGCCGAGCGCCGATACTGCCGCTGCCCACCGAGCGCGGCGCAACGATGGTGGCTACGACCTGATCATCAATGCGACCTCGGCCAGCCTCGAAAATCAGCTGCCGGAAATTCCACCGCACGCGGCTGGCATCCAGACGCTTGCCTACGACCTCGCCTATCGGGATCGCGACACGGTATTCGTGCACTGGGCGCGCCGTGCCGGCGCGGCGCGCGCGGTCATGGGCCTCGGCATGCTCGTCGAGCAAGCCGCCGAATCGTTCTTGCTTTGGCGCGGCGTGCGGCCGGACACGGCGCACGTGCTTGAGGTGTTGGCGAATAGCGGGCACGGTCAGTCGCCGGCTTGAATTTGCCAGCTCGGCCCGTGGGCACGTGGCCATTCATTGGCCTTCGCGCGTCGAAACTCAGATTTTTTGCGTTACATGTACAGCTGTACATGTAACGGGAGAAATTCTGGCACCGTAGCGCGGAGCCAGCTCTAGGCCCCGACTCGGGTGGACATCAGGGAAGAGGTAGGTTTAGCGCACCGCGCAGCTGCGCCCGCGCCGTGCGCAGGTCCGCCTGGAATCGCGCGTTTTGCAGCATCAAGCCTGCAGCGGCGGTGCCAACGCGGCGTCCCGCATCGACATCCGTCGCGTAGTGCGCGCCGACGATGAGTCGCGACTGACCGAACAAACGCGCGCGCGCGAACAACGCGGCAGCCTGCTCCGGCGCCATCTGCGCGAGCACGATGGCGCAGGCCGTCGCAAAGGCCGTGTGTCCGCTGGGATAAGAGGTGTGACCGCGCTGGTAGCCGCCGCTGATCGCGTACGGACTGTCGGGCGCCACATCGCCCAGGCGCTCGACTTGCGCGCTGGCAATGTACGGGCGCGGCCGCTCCCAGAAGCGCTTCGGTGCATTGGTGGCGCCTGATACCTGCTTTGCCGCGCGCGTCGCGAACGCGATTGCCGCGGCGCCATCGCCACTCGACAAGGCGGCGGCATGCGTGACGGCGCCTGGCGCCGAAGGCGCAGCGAGCAGCACATCGGCCACGCGCTGGCAGTCGATGACCGTGTCGGCAACTGCGCGTGCGGTCGTGCCGGCTGCATGGGCGGTGCGCTGCGCATCCAGCACTGCCTGCAGGTCGGCGCGGTCGGCCTCGCTTCCAGTCACGGGCGGCGGTTCGATGAGCGCCGTCGAATCAAGCTGGCCAGGCGAGAAATAGACGGGCGCCGCCTGCGCGGCGGCCGAGGGCGTGGCGACACCGGGCGTGGCGACACCGGGCGCGGCGACAGGCGGGGGCTTCGGCGCTTCGCTCGCACAACCTGCGACCAGCGCCAACAACGCGTACACCATCCGCCGATTCCACAGTGCTCTCATGCCCGGCCATGATATATGGGCGCGTTGACCGCAGGATGACACCACGATGACCGTGCTTTCCGCCGCGATACTGCTGTTCCTGGTGATGGATCCACTGGGCAACATCCTGTTGTTCGTCACCGCCCTCAAGTCCGTCCCGGTGCACCGGCGCCGGCGCGTCGTGGCGCGCGAACTGCTGATCGCCTATGGCGTGCTGGTCGTGTTCCTGTTCACCGGCGAGCATCTTTTGCACTGGCTCAACATCAGCGGGCCCGCACTGACCATCGCCGGCGGCCTGGTGCTGTTCCTGATTGCGCTGCGCATGGTGTTCCCGTCCGCCGATCATCCGCTGGCGGAAACGATCAAGGGCGAGCCTTTCCTCGTGCCGTTAGCCATCCCATACGTGGCCGGTCCCTCGACGCTTGCGACGCTGTTGTTATTCATGAGCCGCGAGCCACAACGGTGGCCGGAGTGGCTGCTGGCACTGACCTGCGCCTGGCTCGTGAGCGCCGTGATCCTGGTGCTCGGCGGTCATATCGGCGACTTTCTCGGCAAGCGCGGATTGCTGGCGCTCGAGCGGCTCATGGGCCTGTTGCTGGTGGCCGTGGCGGTGCAGATGTCGATCGAGGGGCTGAGGGTCGCGCTGCGGTCCTAGCGGCGGGCGCGGTCGGGGCTAAGGCCCGCCGTGCACCATCCCCATCCGATCCGTCTTGCTGTGCGATTGGGCGCGCCGGCCGTAGCTGTCCTGCGCCCGAACCAGGTACTTCCTCGCGGCCTCCAACGGCGCCGTGGAGCGATAGTTGTCGGGCGCCACACCCGCGATGACAAGTTGCTGGCGCGAGAAGTCCGCAGTGGTTTCCTGCCGTGGCAGATCGCCAACCAGTACATTCTTGTATCCAGCCAAATGCCGGGCGAAGGCGCCGCTGCCAAACCATTCGGGACAGGACTTGTCGTAGCGCTCGTCGATGCGCTTGTTGACCGAAGCCGTATCACTTTCGGACCACTCCGGTCCTGCCTCGGTTTGCACCGGCTTGCCGGTGAATGTGATGCCGGCGCGCGCGGCCTGGCGCGCAATCTCGTAATGCGATTTCAGGTCATCGAACGCCTTGTCCTGGGACGTTTCCGCCTGCAGGGCCGGCATGACCTGCGGTGCGGCCGCCTGCATTCCCTGCATCATTTTCTGCGCGTCCTGCGGATGCTGCATCAGGTAATTCATCATGGCCTGCTGCTTGACCATCGGGTCCACGTTGCGCGCACGCTGCGTCAGTTCGTCATTAACCTGTCTCTGCCGATCAATGTCGCCATTGAGACGCGTGATGACCTTGTCGGCCGCACCGGCGAATCCGTCCTGATCCTGGTAACAGCCCGTCGGCAGTGGCGGCACCAGTGTCCAGGGATCCGGCGGCGAGGCCGCACCCGAAGAGAACGCCACCGCCAGCGTCGTCAACAGAAACACATGGCGCTTCATGGCGCTCTCCTTGATTTTCAGGATCGGATATTGGACTTCAGGTCGGGTTAGCGCAGCTGCCCAGCTTTTTGCCGCTGAGCTTGATCGTCATGGCGCCTTGGTCACCGGAGTATTTGATCGTGCCGGAGTATGAATCGCTGCCGTCGAACGTCATCTCGCCAACGCCATTCATCGCCGGCGGGCCTTGGCAGACCGTCTGCCAGGTCGCCTTGTTGCCGGTACGCTGGAAATTTGTGTTGGTGCAATGCATGCGGTCATCGGGATTGGACGGCGGACTCTTCAATTCCTTCGTCGCGCACACCTTGAGTGTTTGCGCGGGCATTTCCATCGGCATGCCCTCCATCGACATTTTTGACGTGACCTGCCACAGATCGCCCTGGGCAGCGTCATCGCCGCGGATCGGCGAAATCACCAGCACCAGCGGCACGGCGATCAGAAATTGAGCCAGAAACTGCTTGGCCATGTTAGTTCTCCCCCTAAACCAACCATTGACTCGTCGACGCCAAAATACTACTCCCCTGCGAAACCCGTGCACACCAGTGCCCGCATCAAAGAACAACGGGAGAAGAACGACAACCGGGATTGTTCGAGATGCCCTTGATGGAGCTGACCCTCAAGTCTAGGCTGAATACGCCGCTCGCCGGAATTGAGCGATCGACGATGGTTCGTGCATGGACATTTAGGAAGAGCATGCGCAATCCTATTCAGTCCTTCCAAGAGTCAATGACCAGTTGTAAACGGTCTATTGATTCGTATATGTTACAGATATGTGGCTTGCTTCAGAGCTGGCGGCCTTCGCCCAGGTGGTCGAACTGGGCTCGTTCACTGCCTCCGCGCGCGCGCTGGGCGTACCGAAAGTCGCCATCAGCCGCGCGGTCCAGAGCCTCGAAAAACGCGTCGGCGCAAAGCTCCTGACGCGCACCACGCGGCGCGTCTCGATCACCGACGCTGGCCGCGCCCTGCTCCCCCACGCCCAGCGTATTGCCACCGAGACGGCCGCCGCGCGCCGCGAAATGGCACCCCTGACGGAGACGCGCCGCACGCTGCGCGTGCTTGCCGATCCCGCCTATGGGCGGCTGCTGCTGGCGCCATTGCTGCCGCGTTTCATGGAGCGCTATCCGGACATCCCGCTCGAAGTGGAAATGGCCCAGGCGCTGCCGGCGGCGCCTGGGGAGCATTGGGACTTGCTGTTCCAGAACGGCCCACCGCAACGCGAGGGTCTGGTCGGCACGGCTCTTGGGCGCCCTCCGGTGATCCTGTGCGCGACGCCGGCCTACCTCAAGGCGCATCCCCCCGTGACGCAGCCGACCGACCTCGCCAGGCATGCCGTGCTCGTGCCGGGGCATCTGGTCACGGAACTGCGGCTCCACAAGGGCAAGACGTTGGCCCAGGTCGCACTGACGCCGCGGCTCATCGTCACCGACCCCGCCGTCGTGCACGCCGCGACCGCGGCCGGCGCCGGCATCGGCGTTCTGCCCGAGTTCCTGTGCCGCATCGGCCTGTCGATGAACAAGCTCGAACGTGTGCTGCCCGATTGGCACGTCGCGGACCTGCTGGAGCTGCACGCGGTCTCGGACCTGCGGCGCGCCAGCTCTCCCAACGTGCGGGCGTTGATCGAGTTCTTCGTTGCCAACATGGTGCCGGTGCTGGGACACGCGTGATGAGGGCGCCGATCGACAACGGCGGGCCCGTCGCGGCCCCGTTCCAGCAGTTTTTCGCCGATATCCACGCACAGGTTGCGCTGCGCGCGCGCATCACGGCGGCCTGCCGCGCTCCGGAGCCGGAGTGCGTCGCGGCGCTGCTGCCCGGCGCCACGCTCCCGGAACCGCAAGCGAATGCGGCCCGATTGCTCGCGCGCGAGCTGGTTGTGGCGCTGCGCCGAAAGAAACAGGACGGCGGTGGTGGCGTCGCCGGGCTCATCCACGAGTATTCGCTGTCGAGCCAGGAAGGCGTGGCGCTGATGTGCCTCGCCGAAGCGCTGCTGCGCATACCGGATTCGGCGACTCGCGATGCGCTGATCCGCGACAAGATTTCGACCGCCGACTGGCAGGCGCACCTGGGCAACAGTCCGTCGTTGTTCGTCAACGCCGCGACGTGGGGACTGCTGATCACCGGCAAGCTGACGACCACGTCTTCCGAGGGCGGGCTGACGGCCGCGATCACGCGGCTGATCGGCAAGGGCGGCGAACCGCTGATCCGCAAGGGCGTGGACCTGGGGCTCCGCATGATGGGCGAGCAATTCGTGACCGGGCAGACGATTGCCGAAGCACTGGAAAACAGCCGCGCGATGGAAGCGAAGGGATTTCGCTACAGCTACGACTGCCTTGGCGAAGCCGCGACGACCGCAGCGGATGCCGAGCGCTATTTCCGCGACTACGAAGCGGCGATCCACGCCATCGGCACGGCCTCGAACGGGCGCGGCATCTACGAGGGCCCGGGCATTTCGGTGAAGCTCTCGGCGCTCCACCCGCGCTATTCGCGCGCGCAGTACGCGCGCGTGATGGATGAACTGCTGCCGCGACTGTCGAGCCTCGTCTTGCTGGCGCGGCAGTACGACATCGCGCTCAACATCGACGCCGAAGAGAGCGATCGGCTCGAAATCTCGCTCGATTTGCTCGAGGCGTTGTGCGCCGACCCGCATTTGGCGGGCTGGAATGGCATCGGCTTCGTGTTGCAGGCCTACCAGAAGCGCTGTCCGCACGTGATCGCGTGGATCATCGAACTCGCGCGCCGCACGCAGCACCGGCTGATGGTCCGTCTCGTCAAGGGCGCCTATTGGGACAGCGAGATCAAGCGCGCGCAGGTCGACGGCCTCGCGGATTTCCCGGTGTACACGCGCAAGATTCACACCGATGTGTCATACCTGTCATGCGCGCGCCTGTTGTTGGCCGCGCCCGACGCGGTTTTCCCGCAGTTCGCCACGCACAACGCGCACACGCTCTCGACCGTGATGCAAATGGGCGGCGGCAATTTCTATGCCGGGCAATATGAGTTCCAGTGCCTGCACGGCATGGGCGAGCCGCTGTACGAGGAAGTGGTCGGCGAAGAGAAGCTCCGCCGCCCGTGTCGCATCTATGCGCCGGTCGGCACGCACGAAACGCTGCTCGCCTACCTGGTGCGGCGCCTGCTCGAGAACGGCGCCAACACTTCGTTCGTCAATCGCATTGCCGATGAGGACGTGTCGATCGACGAATTGGTCGAGGACCCGGTCGACATTGCGCGCGCGATCAATCCACTGGGCGCGCCGCACCCGAAGATTGCGTTGCCTGGCGATATTTTCGGCGCCGAGCGGCGCAATTCCACGGGGCTCGACCTGAGCAGCGAGCAAACGCTCGCGGCTCTTGCCGTTGGCATTCGCGCCGAGCTCGGCGATACGCAGGTCGCGGTGCCGCAGGTCGCGGTGCCGCAAGTCGCGGTGCCGTTGGTCGCGGGACACGCACCGCGAGCGAACGGGGCCGCTGGCGTACGCGAGCTGCGCAATCCCGCCGATCGCCGCGATCTGGTCGGCCAGGTCACATATGCCACGGCGGAGGACATCGACGCGGCTTGCGCCGCTGCGCAGATCGTAGCGCGCGAGTGGGCGGCAACGCAGCCGGCGGCTCGGGCGCAGATGCTCGCGCGCGCCGCAGACCTGATGGAGGCGCGCACGCCGGCATTGATGGCGCTGATCGTGCGCGAGGCGGGTAAATCGCTGCCGAACGCGGTATCCGAGATCCGCGAAGCCGTGGATTTCCTGCGCTACTACGGTGTGCAAGTTTGCATTCCAGCCGGCGAAGGCGCGAACGGCGCCGCGAGCGGCGTCCCGCTCGGCCCGATCGCCTGCATATCGCCCTGGAATTTCCCGCTCGCGATCTTCACCGGCCAGGTGGCCGCCGCGCTGGCAGCCGGCAATCCAGTGTTGGCCAAGCCTGCCGAAGAAACGCCGTTGATCGCCGCGGCGGCCGTGCGGCTGCTGCGCGAGGCGGGGATTCCGGAAGCGGTCGTGCAGCTGCTCCCCGGCGCCGGCGAGGTCGGCGCGGCGCTGGTTGCGGATGCGCGCGTCTGCGGCGTGATGTTCACGGGGTCCACCGCTGTCGCGCGACTGATCCAGCGTCAGCTCGCCGATCGATTGAGCGCCGCGGGCACTCCGGTTCCGCTGATCGCCGAGACCGGCGGACAAAATGCGCTGATCGTCGATTCATCGGCGCTGCCCGAACAGGTCGTTTACGACGTGCTCGCGTCTGCGTTCGACAGCGCGGGCCAGCGCTGCTCGGCGCTGCGGATACTGTGCCTGCAGGAGGACATTGCCGATCACGTCCTGACGATGCTGAAGGGCGCGTTGCGCGAACTGCAAGTCGGCAATCCGGACCGCCTGACCACCGATGTGGGTCCGGTCATCACCGACGAGGCGCGTGCAACAATCACCGCGCACATCGACACGATGCGCAAGCGCGGTCACGCGGTCGAACAATTGCCGCTGCCCGCGGCAGCCGCGCTCGGCACCTTCGTGCCGCCGACAATGATCGAGATCAACCGCATCGGCGACGTCGAGCGCGAAGTGTTCGGCCCGGTGCTGCACGTGCTGCGCTACGAACGGGCGGATTTACCGGCGCTCATCGATGCGATCAACGCGACGGGTTATGCACTGACGTTTGGATTGCACACGCGCATCGATGAAACGATCGCGATGGTCACGGAACGCGTAGCCGCCGGAAATATCTACGTCAACCGCAACATCATCGGCGCCGTCGTCGGCGTGCAACCCTTCGGCGGTAACGGCTTGTCGGGCACCGGACCAAAGGCCGGCGGACCGCTGTACCTGAAGCGGCTTTGCCCGGTGCGCATTCCGCCCGGCGCATTGGCCGCAGGAACAGCGGTCCCGGCGGTGATGCGTGAGTACATCCAATACTTGCAACAGCAAAAGCTCGAATCCATTGCAGTGCGCGTGGCCGCATACGCGAACTGCAGTCGCGCCGGCGAATTCCGCGAGCTGCCAGGGCCGGTGGGCGAACGAAACGTCTACGTGCTGAAGCCGCGTGGCCGGATACTGGTGTTAGCCGCCGCGCAGGATGCGCTGCTCATGCAAATCGGCGCGGCACTCGCAACGGGCAATGTCGCGCTCGTCGAGAAAAACAATGCTGCTGCAAAGATCCTCGCGCACTTGCCGGCGAGCGTGGCGGCGCGCATTCAAAGCGTCGCACACTGGCAGGACGCGCAGAACCTTGCCGCCATTCTTCACGTCGGCGACCGCGAATCATTGCAGGAACTGAACCGTGTTGTCGCGCGGCGCGCCGGGCCGATTGTCCTCGTGCAGGGCGCATCGGTTGCGGGCTTTAGCGACGGCAGCGAAGACTACGCGCTCGAGCCACTGCTCGAGGAAGTGAGCGTCAGCACCAACACTGCCGCTGCGGGCGGCAATGCAAACCTGATGACGATCGGATAACGGCTAGACCAGATCCAGGTCCGCATCGGCGATGCTCGCGCCACCGGTTCGCACGATGCGTGACAGTGCCAGCGCCTGTGGCAGCACGACCGCCGCGTAGCAGCGCGCGCTCTGCAGCTTGGCGCGCATGAACGCCGCGTCGTCGCGGGCGCCGCGACCGCTGAGCCGCAACGCCGCGATGTTCGCCGCGCGCGCCATCAACCATCCACCCAGCACGAAACCGCACAGGCGCAGGTACGGCACGCTGACCGCATAGGCCACGGCTGGCACCGACTCCAGTTGCGACAGCAACATCGTGGTCGTCGCGCGCAGCGTGCTCACCGCTTCGCGCACCGCGGCGACAACCACCGGCAATTCGGCGCGCGCTGCGTCGCGGCCTGCATCGGCACCGATCTCACGCAACTCCGCCTCGATCTCATCGAGGAGCGCGCGCATCGCAGCGCCACCGTCGCGGCCCAGCTTGCGGCCCAGCAGGTCGTTCGCCTGGATCGCCGTCGTGCCCTCGTAAATCGTCGTGATGCGCACGTCACGCAGGATTTGCGCGATCCCGGTCTCCTCGATATAGCCCATGCCGCCGTGCACCTGCAGCGCTTGCGAAATGAGCTCGAACGCGTATTCGGTGCACCAACCCTTGACGATCGGAATCAGCAATTCGCCGCGCAGCAGCGCGATGCGTTGCGCCTTCTCACTGGGCAGCGCTTCCGAAAAATCGAACTGCAGTGCCGCGTACAATGCCAGCGCGCGCATCGCCTCGATCGAGGCGCGCATCGACAGCAGCATCCGCGCCACGTCAGGATGTCGAATGATCGGCTGCGTTCCGCCGCCAGCCTTTGCACCAGCGCCGTCGGCCACTGCGACAGGGCGGCCCTGCACGCGATTTCGCGCCCAGTCGCTTGCGCGCTGGAACGCGGCTTCTGCGAGACCAACGCCCTGGAATCCCATCGCGAGCCGCGCGGCGTTCATCATGATGAACATGTACTCGAGTCCGCGATTCGCCGCGCCGACGAGATAACCCCTGGCACCACCCGCATCGCCGTATGCGAGCACGCAGGTGGGACTGGCACGAATGCCAAGCTTGTGTTCGATGGATACACAGCGCACGTCGTTGCGCGGTCCCGGCAGGCCGCGCGCGTCCGGCAGGATTTTCGGCACGAGGAACAACGACAGGCCCTTGACGCCGGCCGGTGCGCCATCGATCCGTGCGAGCACGAGGTGCACGATATTGGTGGTCATATCGTGATCGCCGTAGCTGATGAAGATTTTCTGGCCGGTGATCAGATAGTGATCACCCGCCGGCGCCGCGCGCATGCGGATCGCCGCGAGATCCGACCCGGCCTGCGGCTCGGTCAGGTTCATCGTGCCCGACCATTCACCGCTCAACATGCGCGGCAGATAGGTTTTCTGCAGCTGCGAAGAACCCACGAGCAGCAGCGCCTCGATCGCGCCGCGCGAGAGCAGCGGGCAGAGCATTAAAGCGACATTGCTGCTGCACCAGATTTCCTCGACCGCGCTTGCCAACACCAGCGGCGCACCCTGGCCACCGTGCGCGGTGTCGACGTTCAGCTGGGGCCAACCGCCCTGGACATATTTCCGGTAGGCATCGCGGAAACCGGCCGGCATGCGCACGCCGTCGGCCGTCCACTGGGCGCCTTCGCGGTCACCTGGCTGGTTCAGGGGGCTAAGTACCTCGGCGCCGAAACGCCCGGCCTCCTCCAGCACGGCCTCGGCGGTTTCCAGTGAAAAATCAGAGTATTTGCGCAGGCGCGCGAGCGCGCCGGCCTCAAGCAGCTGCTCGAGCACAAAGCGCAATTCGGCAATGGGAACGCGGTACACGCGTGAATTATGACAACTCTTGCGAATTCCTGCCGCCGCCGTGGAACGGGAGTAGCGTCACGGCGACATTTGGCCGCCTGCCGCATGATCGGCAACATGTCCCTACTGTCGGAGAAAATTGCCTCGACCGCGTCCACGTCGTCCAGCACGCGGCGTCGACACGTCCCGGAAGACCTGGGCCGGGCGCTGCTGCTCGCGCTGGGACCGTGGCGCGCGCAGTCGTTTTCGCTGCATGACTCCGCCGGTGAAACGCTCTGGTTGAGCGCTGGCTCGATGGGGCCGGACGAGCACGGTTACGTACTCGCAGCGCTCGATGTTTTCACGCTCGAGCCCAATCGCGGCTGCATCCATCGCAAGCTCGACGATGGCCGCCGCGCACTGTTCCTGGCCGCGCGCGATCCACTCGGCGGATGCAGCGGCGTGGGTCTCGCATTCATCGAAGGCGGTGCGGTCGATGACACGCGCGTCGTCACACCGGCGGTGCGCGCGCTGATGCTGCGGTTCGCAATGCTGGTCGCACCGCAGTCCGACAAACGTACTGCGGCAACACTCCCGGCGCCCGATAACGAAGGCACGATGCCGTTCGAACTTCCCGACAACACACCGATCCGCGCCCGCGCGTACACGCGCTTACAGCACGGCAGCGGGATCCGGCGCTTCGAGATGTCGGTCGCGCCAGTCGGCGCGCAGCATGATGCCGCGGTCTTCGAGCGGCTCGTCGAATGGCTCGGGCTGCATCGGCAGCGCTACGCCGGCAAGCCTTCCAGCTTTGCGCTGGCGATCTCCGCGGCCTCGGTGTTCGACCGCGGCTTCGCGCAGCGCGTCGAGCACTGCCTGAAACGGCACGACGTCGATGAAGGACTCGTGATGCTGATCCTGCCGGCCGCGGCCTGGGCCGCGCAACCCGACCACGCGCTGCCGCTGCTCGAACTGTGCGAACGACTCCACTGCCGCGTCGTGCTCGATGATTTCGTGCTCAACGATGCGGCGCTCAAGCTGCTGCGCTGCAAGGCCATCCGCATGCTGAAGCTCAATCCCCACCTGACCGCCGAGGCGATGCAGGATCGCTATCCGCGCGCGCTGCTCTCGGCGTGCACGCACATTGCGCGCGTGCTGGGCATCCACTGCGTCGCGAAGCGAGTCACATCGAGCACCGCCGCGCGCTGGCTGGCGGCGGCGGGCGTTGATTACATCGATCCGCTCAACGCCGCTGAAACAGGCGCTGCCATCACGACTTCCGAGACGGCGGGACTATCGCTGGTTTTCTAGTTGGCACGTGTGGATTGGGCGTGCCAGTCTTGCGCCCGTAAGGGTCATGGCCCGCGGTGCGCGAAGGCGGCCCGGCCGGCCCGCGCGATGATCGCGGCGGCACCTTGACGCCGCTGTCCCTACCGGATTTCAGGCCTGGTTTGACTTCATCCTCAAGCTTCAAATCGGACACGTCGAGCCGCCGCAGCAGGCGCGATGTGGCATCGATCGCATGCCTGCCGGATTCGACAGCCCGTTGCCACAACGCTTTCTTGTCGGTCACCAACTGTAGTGCGTCCGATAACGAACCACGGTCGTGCCGTCCTTCGGCACCGTGACGTTGAAGTGGATGAGCTGCGCGCTGTCCTGCACGTACTCGTGCGAATGAGTCAGCACTTTCCAGTTGGACCATCGGTACATCGGCTCGCGCACCTGCACATCGACCGGCTGGGCCTTGTGATTGCGCAGCGTAACCTCGATTTCCTCCTCGATCCAGCGGGCTTTGCTGTCAACCTTGTAGTCCACCTGCCGGCGCTCGCCCACGACGTCGAACGCGCTGCCAAGTTTCAGCCGCACGCTTTCGTCCTTAGGCGTGTGGCCGATGGCGTCTTCGCCGATGAATTCGAGGCTCCCATCCGCGCTGTCGATGCGCGCGACGCGCACGCGTCCGGCCGGAAGCGGCACGCCCAGACCCGAGGCCGAATCGTTGCGGAACTCCAGGTATGTTTCGACCTTGGTGTTCGCGGCAAAACCGGGATCGCGCCCGGTGTAGGGCGCACCGAATGTCGGCGAGCCCAGCGCGTCGTAGATCAGCAGGCGCTTTGCCGGAATCTGCCGCGCGCGCTCGAAGAGCTCGATCTGCTTGGTTGAATTGTTCGGCAGAGTCGTCGTGCGGCCAAGCGTATACAGGTGGAATTCGTCGAAGGGCTTCTCGGCAAATCCGGCATCTTCAGCGGCCGCAGCCATCATCGGCGTGTCCATTTTTACCGCCCTGCGAGTTGACGGCTGCACGCGATTGACATCGCCGGCGACGAGTTTCAGTCGCGCGTCCTTGAACGTCGCGCCCGATTGGTTGATGACACTCACCCACGCCGACAGGTCGAGCATGCCGCTGTTCGCGTCGCGCCCTTCATTGAAGACGACGTTGTAGTCGGCCCACCAGGTGATGCCGCCAGTCTGGTAAGTCACGCGCGCGCGTTGCGTGCCGTTGACCGGGGAACTCAGTTCCCACACCAGCGTCGGCTGCGTGATCAGGCCGCCGGGCAGGTCCGGGAATTTCACCGCCGAATAACCGTTCAGCGCGTGTACGCTGCCGTCGGCGCTGCGCAGCACGATGCCGTCGTCGGCCGACAGCAGCGTGCCTGAGACCGTCGACACTTCGTTGCCGACGCTGTGCTCGACGCTGATGTCGCGATCCAGGTAACGCAGCAAAAGCTTCGCCGTGCTGACGAGATCGAACTGGAAATTCTGCTCAAGCACGCGCACACCCGGATTCGCAGGCACGCTGAAGGTCACCGTGGTCGGATCGATGAGTCCCGCGACGTCGCTGAAGCGCAATGTCGAATGGCCGGAACTCAACTGCACGTCACGATCCTGCCGAACCATCGCGTAGCCTGGCACTGAAGATGCCGGTGGCACCGAACCGCCTGGCACCGGGCGGTAGAAATCCGCAGAGATGGCGCCGGGTTGTTGGGAGCTGTAGATGGTCAGCGCGGATTCATCGGGCTGTGCCGCCGCAACGCCGGCGGCGAAAGCGCACGCTGCTGTGGCCAGCGCGTTGCGTCGCCATGATTGTCGCGAATTTCTCATCTGGGTTCCTTCAGTTGGCCGAGCGGATGGTGGTGTGTTTTTGACCCTCAAGCCCCTCGAAAGTGCGACGCAGTTCGCATCGGCCGAAGGCGAAGCGCGAACTGTGATCACCAGCCATGCGCGCCTCACGGGCTGCGGGCACGATATAGCGGTCTCAAGGTCGTTATGGCACATCCTACCTAAAATGCGTACCGCGCCCCTCGTCACGCCGCCTCCGGGCGCTACCGCGGCCGCCGGTGCGGCCGGTTCAAACGCCACTACGGCGCGGCACGCGATTCCGGCGATACCGCAGTCGATGCCCATGGACCGGGATTTCATCCTCAAGAACCAGATTGCCGAGCGCTACCTGGCGGGCCGTTTGCCGATTCGTGGCGCGCAGGATTTCGAACGCTACTGCCGCGAGCATCCCGAGTTGATCGACCAGTTGGGCCTGGCCGAACGCGTGCACGCCGGCTTGCGCCTGCTCGAGGCTGGCGGCATCGCGCCACCGTGGGAAGTGCCTGCCCGCAAATGGTGGGAAAAACTTTCGATCATGCTCGCCGCGATCGCGCTGGCGTTGATTGCCGTGATCGCCGTGATGGTCATGTGGGGAAAACTCGCCGGTCGCGATGCGAACATCGCCTCGCTCCAGCATGCCGTCGCCGAGCAACCACTCGAGCCGGCAACCAGCACGCGCTCCATCAAGCTCGTGCCCAGCCGCACCGCACCGTCACGGCGCGCTGCCGTCACGTTGGGCGGCGGCGGCGGCGCGCAGATGGCCGACCTGAAGATTGACATGTCATGGTCGAAGTTCACCGCGTTCCGCGTCACGATCGACCGCCAGGACCAGGGCCGCGTCGCAGTGCTCAACTACATGCTGCGCGATTCGAATGGCGATCTGCATCTCGCGCTGAACAATACCGCGTTCGGCCCCGGCGCCTACGAATTCGCGATCGAAGGACTCTCACTGCGCGGTGATGCTATCGCGCAGGCGTGGATCACCGTAGAGATCGCGCACTGAGCGCGCACTGAGCGCGCCCGTCGCGTCAGCCGGCGTTTCCGCCCCGATCACGGCGCGGCGTACAACTTCGCAGCAGCCGTAGCGTCCATTGGATGGCCCACGAACTTCAGCGCCTGCGCCAGCGCCGGATCGCGCCCGACACTCATGTCCTGTGCGGTCGGCAGGACGATGAAATCGGGCGTCACTCCCGACTTTTCCAGCCGTCCGTGATCGGACATCTCGACGTCGGAGACCGTGACAGACGTGCCGTAGACCACCACATTCTCGCCACTGTTCACCTCGAGCGGTATCTCGTTCGCTTCCATCACCGCTCCGCTCGTCGTATCGCCGATCACGGTGCCCCGATCGGTGAGTTGCATCGCGCGCGCGAACAATTCCGATGCGGACGCTGACTGCGCATCTACCAGCACCATGACGCGCCCGGTGTAGGCGTTCTTGCCAGTCCCCTTCACTACCCAGGGAGTCTTTGCGCTGCGGTGAATACGAGTGCCCAGCGTGAAATCGTCGGCATACAGTTCGCCCAGCAGCTCGTTCAAAGCCTCGCCGGCTCCACCAGGGTTGCCGCGCAAATCAAGGACCAGCGCTGCGCGGCCGTGCAGGTCGTGGAATCGCCGCCGCACTTCGCCGGCCGTGAGCAGGAACGAGGGCATGCGGATCAGCAGCACGTCCGGAATGCTGCGCACTGTCACGGGTTCGAGCCGCATCCAGTATTTCTCGTTCGCGCGTTCAATGCGCGACCAGTCCATGCCGCTCGATGCGCTGGAAATATCGAGCACCGCGTGCATCGCGTGCACCTTTGCGTCCAGGTCGAGCGTGCGCGCTTGGCCCGCCGGCGAAACGAGATCCGCGTGCAGCCCCGGCAGCGGATGCAGCGCGTTGAACAGGTATTCAAGGCGCCAGAGGTTGGCGCGCGTTGGCACGAATCCGTTGACGGCTTTCACCTGTTCACCGACTACGACGCCCTGGCGGGCCGCATCGCTTTTTGGATCGACCGCGATCACGTAGCAATCGCTACCTACGATACCCATCTGCCAACCGTAGTCGGAAGCCACCGAGAGCCACGGCGGATTGAACGTGGTGTGCAGATCGTCGAGTTCCAGTTCGAACTGCGCGATGGCCGCCAAAGCGTCGGCGACGGTGTTGGCTTTGCCAATGCGGTCCTTCGCCGTGCTCGCGAGCGCTGCGAGGTCGTGGCCTTTGAATGTCGGATCGAAATAGTGGGCCTCGATTGCCCGGTGCACGCCATCGAGCATCTGGTAGGCCGTGCGACGATCGGAATCGCTCATCCCTGCCGGCTGTGCGGCCGGCGTTGTCGCAGCTGCGAACGCCAGCATCACGGTGACAGCGCCGAAGCAGGCGCGCGTGCGAAATCGGTTGGCGCGGTTGTACATCAAGGTGTTCCTCGGCATCAGCGAGCGGCGGAATCTCCGGGATGATAGCGAGCAGCGGCGTGCGCGAGCACTTCATCGCGCGTCAGCAGTGCGTCGCGAAACTGGCCGTGGCGATACATATCCGCCTGGTCGGTAAAATGAGCCGAGGCTGGATCGCCGCTTTCGCCTCCGCAGGTCAATACCTTCGCGCGCACCGAGGGACCGAATTCGACGGCGGCGATGAAGCTGTTGCCCGAAACGCCGTACAGCTTCTGGTTGCGGCGGGGATCCTGCGGCTCAAATGCCGCCAACGATCCCCATTCCGAAGAGGTCATGCCGTTCGGAATGCTCGGCGCCGCATCATCAAACACAGGCTCGATATCGTCGCGCTCCCGTTGGTACCGGTTGATATCGCCCCACGGCGTGTTCCACTTCCCGAAGTCCTGCCGCAACCGATCCAGTGCTGCGCTGAGCGCATTGAACCGTTCATTGTCTGTCACTCCATCGCTCAGATAGGAATACACAGGCTCGCCAAGAAAGAGCGCCGCGTCCGGATGGAGATTGATAAGTGCCTCGCCCCAGAAGATGGCAACCGCGGTCGCGACTGACTGTTCCCCAGTTCGATGGTCCCAGCGCCGCAACAGTTCGATCGGCTCCTGCAGGCTTATCTTGCGCGGATCCGTGGCCGGCAAGCGATCGAACGCGTTGATCAATGGCGGCAGCGCGATATCAAACGTGGTCAGGTGCGGGTCATATCCCGCAGCAATCAGGCTATCAAGCGTAACGCCATGGATATCGTGCAGCATTTCCACGGCGTGCAGGCCACGCGGATTTTCCTTGCTTTGCCACATGTAGCGGCGATAGTTCTCGCTCCTTGGGCTATCTGTACCGGCGGCTGAGAACGGCCAGTTATTCGTGTTCTGCAGCCAGCCGTTGTTGGGATTCACGATCGAGATGATTTCATCGAGCGAGTGCGGGCCCCGCCACTCGGTCGCCGGATTGCTGCCATCAACGGGGTGCGTGTAGTCGAAGCGCGGATCGCGCTTCGGGATGAAGTTGCCGTGGAAGTACGCGATGGTGCCATCGCGATCCGCGTAGACCGTGTTGTTCGATGTATCCGTGCGCAATTGCTGGGTAGCGCGAAATTCCTTGAAATTGTGCGTTTTCGTTCGCAGGTACGACTGCTGCAGCGCCGGCACCGGTGACTGCAGCATGCGGATCGCGATCCATTTGTCGCCGTCGGCGCGGATGATCGGTCCATGGTGGCTGTGATACACCGTGAATTCGCGGCTCGCGAGGCCGGCGCCCTGTTTGAACGGAATCGACAAGTGCGCAACCTGGAGCTTGCGCAGCGAAGCGCCATATCTGTAATACGGGCCGTCGGGCTTCTGCACGACACTCTCGGCGTATTCGTCGACAGCATCGCCGCCATATGAAGTGTGCATCCAACCGTTGAAGGAATTGAAACCCTGGTAGACGAAGAACTGTCCCCAGGTTACTGCGCCATACACATTCAACCCTTCCTCGCTGACCATCTGCAGTTCGGAGCGAAAATAGAACGACGTGTGCGGATTGATCCATAGCAGCGCGTGACCCGAGGCGCTGCGAGACGGCGCGATTGCGAAGCCGTTGGATCCTCCGCGCGACGGCGATTGCATCGGGAGCGTCGCGACCGGGTGCTTGCCGTAGAACGCTTCGAGTTTTGCCAGATCGATTTGCTCAATATCGCCGCCGATACTGCCCTCCGTGAATGCCAGGGCCATCCAGGGCTCGTAATGAGTGATCACGCGTGCCTTCACGGCGGGGTGCGTCGCCAGGAAATAGTTGAGGCCGTCAGCCCAGGCCGTCATCAAGGTTTTCAACCAGGGCGGGCTGCCTGCGTAAAGCCGCCGCAATTGGTCGTGATCGACGAACAGCCGCTGACGCAGATCGGAGTAGACCGCACTCGCGCCTTCTGCCTGCGCCAGCAGCCCGAGGTTTGTCAGGTAGTTGTGCTCGATCCGCTGGAAATCGTCTTCGGCCTGGGCGTAAAGGGTGCCGAACACAGTGTCGGCGTCCGACTTGCCATAGACATGCGCGACGCCCCATGTGTCGCGAACGATCTCCGTGTGCTGGGCATGCTCGTGCCAGCGATCGGATTCCGGGACCGACGCTGCCTGCGCGAAACTCGCGACAGCCGCGGCGCTCAAGATCAATGCGCAAATAGCTTTCACCACGATACCCCTCCAGTCTCGTCGATCAGTTCAGCACAGAGCGTGGCGGCTGATTAAGCGCCGGACGCACCGCCAACAATCCACTGGCTGCGACGATCAGCATCGTACTCAGGACGCCCAGCACCCAGAGCGTAAGGCTGGCACGATAATGCAGTTCCAGCTGGCGGGCCAGCAGCCAACCGCCGAGTGCCGCGCCACTAGCGGCCAGCACGCCGGCCAGCAATCCCAGTGCGGCGAATTCCGCCAGCGCGCTGCGCATAAGCAGACTCCTGCTGGCGCCGAGCACGCGCATGATCGCCGTTTCGTAGCGGCGCTCATCGCGGCTTGCCTGCACTGCGGCGAGCAGTACCGTCAGGCCTGCCAGCAACGTGAATGCAAACACGCTCTGCACTGCGGTGACGGCCTTGTCGATCACCGAGCGCACCTGTGCGAGCAGGTCGCCAACGTTGAAGATCGACACGCTCGGGAATCTTCGCACCAGCTCGGTGAGTGCGCCGGCGCTGCGAGGTTCGTATGCGGCGCTGGTCAGGTAACTGCCGGCAGTGCCATCGAGCAAACCTGGCGGAAACATGATGAAAAAGTTCGGGCGGAAGCTGTCCCACTTCACCTTGCGAAAGCTCGCGACGGTGACATCGAAATGTTCGCCTGCGACATCGAACCCGAGGCGATCTCCCAGCTTCAGCTGCAGCGATTCCTGAAATTCAGTCGCGATCGACACGAGCGGCTTGCCCGTATCTTCCGGCCGCCACCAGCGGCCCGCCGTGACGCGGTTGTCATCGCCGAGTTCGGTCGACCATGTGAGGTTCTGTTCACGCTCGGCCATGCCACTGTGGCCGGGACGCTTGTCGATGGCTTCGCCATTGATGGTGAGCAGCCGCCCGCGCACCATCGGCAGGAAGCGTTCCGGTTTGGCGCCGGCCGCGAGCAGCGCAGAATGAAAATCGTCGCGTTCATCGGTCGGAATGTTGATGAAGAAATAATTGGGCGCGCCGGCGGGCAAGCTCGTGCGCCAATCGTGCAGCAGGTCGCGCCGCAGGATCGTCAGCACCAACAGCAGCAGCACGCCGAGGCCAAACGCAACGATCTGCGCCACGCTTCCGCCTCGCCGCCGTGCGAGATTGGCCAGTCCCTGGCGCAATGCCAGTCCTGCTCCGCTGCGCGCGCGGCCCGCGAGCCGCACCAGCAGCGCACCGCACAAAGCGAGTGTCACGATGGCAGCCGCGAAGCCCGCCGCGAAGCCCATGCTGAGCTTCCACTCCCCGAGCGTGGCGTAGATCACGCCCATGACCGCCAGCACCGCCGGCAGCAACGCCAACCAGGTGCGTATTGGTGGTGGCTCGGCATCGCGGCGAAGCACGCGCAGCGCTGGAACCCTGGTGAGTTGCAACAGCGATGGGAGCGCGAATCCGGCCAGCATCGCGACCGCGACTGCCAGGCCGATGACCACAGGCATCCAGCCAGCGGGCGGCAGATCGGCGCGCAACAATCCCGCCAGCGCACGCAGCAGCCACGCTTGCGTGAACCATCCCAGCAACGCACCGACTAGCGCAGCAGCCACGGCCAGCAATATCAGCTGCAGCACGCTCGTGCCCAGCACGAAACGCCGCGAAGCGCCCAGCGTCTTGAGCAGTGCGACCGCGTCGAGATGACGCGCTACGTAGCTACGCGCGCTCATCGCGACCGCGACCGCGCACAGCAGCACGGCCACGAGACCCGCGATCGACAGGAATTGTCCGGCGCGTCGCGACGCATCGCCGATCTGGGGGCTCGCATCGGCGACATCGGCGTAATGCTCGCCAGGTCGTGCCCGCGCGCTGAACCAGGCACGGTACTCGCCAAGGGCGCGCGCATCGCCTGCCAGCAGCAACGCGTACTGCATGCGGCTCGCGGGTTGCACGAGCCGCGTCGCGGCGAGGTCGGCATCGTTCAGCAGTAACGCCGGCGCGAATTCCACGAAAGCCGATCCCTGATCGGGGCGGCTGATCAATATGCGGCTGACGTGCAGTGGCAACGCGCCGACCGTCAGCGTGCCGCCCACGCGCACGTTCAGCGCGGCGGCGAGCCGGGAGTCGGGCCAGCATTCACCTGCAGCCGGAATCGAGCGCGTGATCGCGCCTGCAGCGAACGGCTCGGCGGCCGTGCGCAGCGCGCCGCGCAGCGGATACCCTGAGCTCGCGGCGCGGATCTCGGCCAGGTGACTGTTGTCACCGTTGAACACGACCGACAGCATCGTGGCGAGCCGCGCGCCTTGAAGATGCAGCTCCTGCGCGCGCTGTTGCAATGGCAGCGCCAGTGCCTCGGGCGACTCGACGCGCGCATCCGCCGCCAGCACTTCACTCGCCTGCGCCTGCACCGCGTGGCCGATGCGATCGACCAGAAAACCCACGCCCGTGAGCGCCGCGACCGCGATCACCAGCGACAACCACAGCACGGCAAGTTCACCCGAACGCCACTCGCGCCGCAATGAACGCAACGCCATCACGAGCATGCGCATGGCTTAGACCAGCGCTCCGCCGTCCATTGTCAGCACGCGCCCGCAGCGACCAGCCAGTTCTCGATCGTGCGTGACGAGCACCAGCGTCGTCTGCGACGCGGAGTTCAGCTCGAAGAACAGTTCGATGATGCGCTCGCCCGTTACCGAATCGAGATTGCCGGTCGGCTCGTCGGCGAACAGCACCGCCGGCTCACCAACTGATGCGCGCGCCATCGCCACGCGCTGTTGCTCGCCGCCGGAGAGCTGGCGCGGATAATGCCCAGCGCGCGCTGCAAGCCCAACGCGCGCCAGCATCCCGCGCGCGCGATCGCGCGCGTCGCCCTCGCCGCGCAGTTCCAGCGGCAGCATGACGTTTTCGAGCGCCGTCAACGCGGGCACAAGATGAAACGATTGGAACACGAAACCGACATGCGCCGCGCGCAGTCGCGCGCGACCATCCTCGTCGAGCGCCGAGAGCTCTTCGCCTGCCAGCCAAATCCTACCCGCGCTCAGGGTATCGAGGCCGGCGAGTAGCGCAAGCAGCGTTGATTTGCCCGCGCCTGACGGCCCGACGATCGCGACGCTCTCGCGCGCGCAAATTTCAAGATTCACGTCGCGCACGATGGTCAGTGGCCCGTCCGGGCTGCTAACCTGCCGCATGACCTGTTCGGCCTTCAGGACTACGTCGCGCGTCATTGCCATCCTGCTGTGTTCGTTCGTTGCGATTGTCGGCGCGACGGCACACGCTGCGCCAGTCGCAAAGCCGGTGATACTGGTGTACGGCGACAGCCTGAGCGCCGGTTACGGCATCGCCGTCGACCGAGGCTGGGTGAACTTGCTGTCGCAGCGCCTGCAACAGGCAGGTTACGGACTCCAGGTCGCGAACGCCAGCGTCAGCGGCGAGACGACAACCGGCGGACTTGCGCGCCTGCCGCGCGCGCTGGCCGCGCACGATCCACGCGTGGTGATCCTGGAACTCGGCGCCAACGACGGCCTGCGCGGATTGCCGCTCGAGACTACGCGCGCCAATCTGGATGCGATGCTCTTGCTGCTCGCGGAACAGCATCGGCCTGTGTTGCTGCTTGGCATGCGCATGCCGCCGAACTATGGCGAGCGCTATACGCAGGGCTACGCGGCGATCTTTGCCGAGCTGGCCCGCCGCCACCGCATCGCGCTGGTACCTTTCCTGCTCGAGGGCGTGGCCGACCGGCCGCCGCTGATGCAAGCCGATGGATTGCATCCCAACGAACACGGACAACCGATTCTGCTGGATAATGTCTGGACAATGCTTCGGCCGCTGCTGCGCGCAAGATCGCACTGAGCGGCGAGTCGAGACGGCGAGGGGGAACGAATGGACAGGTTCTGGGTCAAGCAGTATCCCGCCGGGACGCCCGCCGAGATTGATCCCGACGAGTACACGTCGATCAAGCAGCTCATCGAGCTGAGTTTCAGCCAGTTTCCGCAGCGAACGGCCTACATCCAGATGGAGCAGCGCTACAGCTACGCGCAGCTCGATCAGCTCTCCGCGCGGTTCGCCACCTGGCTGCAGCAACGCGGGCTGCGCAAGGGCGATCGCATCGCGATCATGCTGCCAAACGTCGTGCAGTATCCGCTGGTGATGTTTGGCGCGCTGCGCGCCGGCCTGACGGTCGTCAACACGAATCCGCTCTACACGGCCAGCGAACTCGAACACCAGCTGCGCGACTCGGGTGCCACTGCGCTCGTGGTGCTCGAGAACTTCGCGGCGGTCGCGCAGCAGGCGTTGGCCACCGTGCCCGTGCCGCATGTGGTCGTCACCGGCGTCGGCGATCTCTTGTCGTTCCCCAAAGGCGCATTGGTCAATTTCGTGCTGCGCCACGTGCAGCGCAAGGTGCCGCGCTGGCACCTGCCCGATTCGACTTCGCTCAATGCGATCCTGAAGTCCGCGCCTCCGACACCGAAGCCGATCGAAGTCAGCCACGACGATATTGCATACCTTCAATACACCGGCGGTACGACCGGCGTCTCGAAGGGCGCGATGCTGACCCACGGCAACATGATCGCCAACATCCTGCAGGCCCGCGCCTGGTTCAAGCAGGTGCAGATCGACAACACGACTTATGTATGCGCGCTGCCGCTGTATCACATCTTCTCGCTGACCGCGAACTGCCTGCTGTTCAGTTCGCTCGGCGGCGCCGGCCACCTGATCGCCAACCCCCGTGATTTCAAGGGTTTCGTGAAGGAACTCGAGCGCCACCCGCCGATGTTCTTCATGGGCGTCAATACATTGTTCAACGCGCTCATGAACACGCCGGGATTCAGCGAGCTGAATTTCTCGCGGCTCGTCGCCACGGTCGGCGGTGGAATGGCGGTGCAACGCGCGGTGGCCGAACGCTGGAAGCAGATCACCGGCTGCGTCGTCACGCAAGGCTGGGGCCTCACCGAAGCCTCGCCCGCAATCTGCGTAAATCCGCTGGTCGGCGTCGACTTCACGGGAGCCGTTGGACTGCCGCTGCCTTCCACGGAAGTTACGATTCGCGACGATGATGGAAAGGATGTTGGACTCAACACTTCTGGCGAGATCTGCGGGCGGGGCCCACAGGTGATGCGCGGTTACTGGCAGCGACCCGAGGAAACCGCCAATGTGATGTTGCCCGATGGCTGGCTGCGAACCGGCGATATCGGCCGCATGGACGATCGCGGCTACGTTTACCTCGAAGATCGCAAGAAGGACATGATCATCGTGTCGGGATTCAAGGTGTTCCCGAACGAGGTCGAGGACGTCGTCGCCCAACTCCCGGGAGTCGCCGAAGTGGCCGCGGTCGCGCAGCCCGATGAACGCTCAGGCGAAAGTGTGGCCTTGTTTATCGTGAAGAAGGATCCTGCGCTAACTGCCGATGCGGTAATGGCCCATTGCCACGAAGTCCTGACGGGTTACAAGCTGCCGCGGCATATTTATTTTCGTGACGAGTTGCCGAAGACAAACGTCGGCAAGATCCTGCGCCGCGCCCTGCGCGATGAACTGGCGAAACCTAAGGCTTGACGCGTTTTGATTTGGTGCGCGCGACGGGCCTCTTGACAGCCGAAGCGTGTGTTTCCGGCGGTCGCTGCTCGACGAGATAAACACCCAGTCCCACGCGCGTTCCCTCAGTTGTCTTGTGCTTCGGTTTAGCGCGCATCCGCGCCTGGCTGGTTCGCCACCGCTCGACGCCGTCAACCAGAGAGGCTGCGCGTTCTGAAAAAGTCTCGTGGAACAGCGCTGCTTGGTCGACCGATAGGTGCTTGATGTCGGAAAAGCCTACAAAACTAGGGTCTTGGAAACTCTCTATGTTTTTGACTAGCGTACTACCCAAATCACGCATGCGAGCAGAGAATTCTGCCACCACGTCCGCGCCGAAACCTCGCACACGAGGGGTGTTCTTTTTTATCGTCACACTTCCATCCGCCATCCGAGAGATCGCGCCACTTTTGACGAGCTCTTTCATAACCGAGATTGGCGTTACATCGCCCGCGTAACGGCTCACCAATACACGAAACGTTACACCTGATCCACCAATACGCAGTCGCAACGGATTCCCATGCCGGTCCATGAATTCAGGATCGGTGCGCCAGCCATGCAATACACGCGCTGTGCGTTGCTTCGCGACCTCACGTGCAACCTCTACGGTTTCCGCATTCAGCAGGCCCGCAAGTGCGCGTACATCCTTCCGAGTCAACCCGGTCACCGCCGCTATGCGAGAGTGATTGAGCCGATTGCCGAGAATGGCGGTTTCAGCGGCCACTCCTATACACGCGATCTTGGCCGCCATTTGCAACTCACCGGCACCCATGCCGCTTTTCATGCATAGCTTTGCGATAGGCGCCATTGCACGCGCGAGCGCAGCGATATCCCTACTTGATTTGCTAGTGCCAGAAATCGTGGTACTGGGGGAGCGTGGCATTTTTACAGGTGTCACTGAATGCGTAGTTTCTAGGGATCGGATACGATCGAAAACACGCTGACGCCAAGGCGTTTCCTAGGAGCCTTTCGCTGCGCTGCACTACCATCACTGATATCGTGCTCGTCGAGCCAGTCGTTCATCTCATGCATGAACGAAAGTCCTCGTTGTTTCACGAAACTCAAGAAGTCTTTAGTCAGGCGCGGGTGAATCCTCGGATTGTCGGCGCATTGCCAAAACAACTTGCTCTTGGGTTGTTGCAATCGACTCAACGCCGCTCGGGTAGCATCTATCAGAAATCGGAAATTTGGTTCAAATGGCAGATAGTCTGAGTGCCAGAAGGTCATTGACCGGGCAAGTAGGCGATATTTCTTTGAAGCAACCTGCGTAACCATCTTGAAGTTCAGCAAGTTAAGTAGCGCACGATTTGGTGAGACTTCTACTCGACAGTCTCTCACCAGCGAAGTCAGGCTCTTGGCGCCCGCGAAGGGTAATTCATCGGGGCGACCATGTCGGTTTAGGTATTGTGGGTCTCGTAACCAGCGATTTACTATGTCAATGGCGTCTTTGCCGAATTCAACGTGCGTCACTGGAAGTTTGGAAACCTTGGATCCTGATTTCTGCACCGCTGCGCGGCACTCGGCCAGGATCGTCTTCTTACTAAACCCCGATTCGTGTAAAAAACCAATGATCGGGCCGATTAGCGCGCTAACATCCTGGGACGTCATAGGTACATTGGCAGCGCGATCGTTAGATTCGGGGCGCTTCATTCGCATCTCCGTACATTTGGGCCAGTCGCAGATAGTTAAGTGCGTTGGCTCAAAACGGTACTTCAGCTCTTGTGCTCAATCAACTTTTCGCAAGTCGATGTCCTGCAGGGCCTCTGAATTGCGCTATTTCGCTCTCAATCTGTGCATTTTGGATGGAAAATGCCATTGCTCAATCGCCAAGAATGGGCAATTGAACGTTCATTGGGATACGAGAGATTGAATTGGAGACTTAGGCGCCGTTTAATGGCGCGATCAAAGCTATCGCTGTTCGGAGGCTAAATCGAGATCTACGGTAGATCTCTTTCTAGTGCATTGAACCGAAGCTATTGCCGGTCTGAATTACACCGGCGGCGCTACCAGTTTGGATTACGCCCAGCTTGTTACCGGTCTGAATTACGCCGGCGGCGCTACCGGTTTGGATTACGCCCAGCTTGTTGCCGGTCTGAATTACACCCAAGCGGCTTCCCGTTTGAATCACTCCAGCAGCATGCCCAGTCTGGATGACTCCTGCGGCGCTACCGGTTTGGATTACGCCCAGCTTGTTGCCAGTCTGAATTACACCCAAGCGGCTTCCCGTTTGAATCACTCCAGCAGCATTCCCAGTCTGGATG
>JBOHZW010000128.1:0-4846 GCA_050738715.1 Steroidobacteraceae bacterium
GCGCCGACGCCGAGCGCGGCCCAGCCGCAGATCAGTGCGATGAACAGGATCGCTGCGACGATGAGCGCGAGGCGTGCGCCGCGTGTGCCGAAACGTTCGACGACCCAGGGTGATTCGTTGGCCATGGCAGGTGACCCCATATAGCGCACATCGGCGCCAAGGCGATGTCAGTCGAGCGCAAGCATGCGACGCGTGTCTCAGTTCCCGCAAGCGGTATTGCCCGGATGCCTCCTCGGGGCATAATGCTGCAGCGCGGTTTCCACAGCGGGACCGCATGCACCCTTAAGGATGGATAACTTGTCCGTTACGCTCGGCGAACTCAAAGATGTGCTGCTGCGCTTCTCGTGGGAACGGCGCGATTGGCCGCGCGAGGATGTGCAACGCGAATTCGGCGCGCTGGTGCTGTACATCATGCAGCAGGCCGACCGGCTAGGCGTGGACCTCGTGAGCGCCGGCGAAGCCTGTGTCGTGCGTCAATCGAACATCGTACCGACGCTGGTACCGACGAAGCAGGAACTCGACGCCTGACTTGAACTGCCTGCACACCGCCATGCACGATGGCGGCTGGTCGATTCAACCGCGGAGTGTGCGTGCCCCTGAGTTCGCTGTGCGCCGTGCTGCTCGCGGCGCTGTGCCATGCCGTCTGGAACCTGCAGGCCAAGCGCGCCGCAGCGTCGCGTCACTTCGTCTGGCTGTACTCCGTCGTCTCGCTTGCGGTCTGGACGCCGCTGGTGATCGTCGTGCTGCTGCAGCAGCGTCCGCAGTTCGGCACGGCGCAGATTCTTGCGCTGGTGGGCACGTCAGTACTGCACCTGTTGTATTCGCTCTCGCTGCAGGCGGGCTATCGCGCCGCCGACCTGTCGATCGTCTACCCGCTGGCGCGCGGCAGCGGACCGCTGTTCTCATTTGCCGGCGCCGTTCTGCTGTTCGGCGAGCGGCCCGGGCCGTTGGCGGTGCTCGGACTGCTGCTGATCATTGCCGGCATCGTGCTGGTCGCGAACCTGCATCGCGCGCTGCGTCGCACCGCCATACCTGGGCTCGTTTGGGGCACCGTTACCGGCGCCTGCATCGCGGCATATACGCTCAATGACGGTTGGGCGGTCAAGGTGCTCGCCATCTCGCCGTTCCTGATCGATTTCACCGGCAACTGGTTTCGCGTCGCGGTGTTGTCGCACCAGGCGTTTGCGGACCGCGCCGAGGTCGCACGCGAATGGCGCGCCTACCGCAAGCCGGTGCTTACCGTTGCGACGCTGGGGCCGCTGGGCTACATCCTGGTGCTGTTCGCGATGCGCCACGCGCCGATCAGCCACGTGGCGCCGACGCGCGAGCTCGCGACGCTGGTGGGCACGTGGTTCGGCGCGCGGATGCTGGGTGAGCAGGCCGCGGCCCAGCGCCTGCTCGGTGCGCTGTGCATCGTTGCCGGTGTCGTCAGCCTTGCGCTGTCGGGTTAGCGACGCGCCGGTCGCTCTGGCGCCCGGCTACCGGCCCTCATCCGCACGCACGAAAGTGCGCTCGCGATACAGCATCGCCACAAAGATGAACAGCACGCCGGTGCCGGCCATCAGGTAGGCGAAGAAATTGAAGTACTGCGGACCGACCAGCCGGTAAGTGGATACGGTGCCGCCCGCAGTGTTCCACGTGCCACTCGTTGACAAGGGCTTGCGATGGTTATTGTCCATCAGGCGCACGCGCTCGCCCTGGATTTCAGCCACCAGGTAGGTGCCGGCCAGCGGGCCGTCCTTGCCATCCACATCGTGCACCGTGATACCGGTGTTTTCGTTGAAGTCGATCTTTTGCCCGTCGATGACGTGTGTGCCCGAGGGCAGCGTCACCCACGTCTGCTCACCGGCCACCACCGTCGAGCCCGGCAGCGGACTCACCATCAGTTCGTTGACAATGGCGGTGCCAAGGTTGCCGAGCGCGATGCACCACAGGTACAGCGCCATGACGAAGCTCTTCAACCGCAGCGGCGCCTGCTTGTAGGAAAATTCGAGGGATGTAATCGAGACCAGCACCTCGGCCGCCGACAGCACCACGTAGGCCAGCATCTGCCAATAGACCGACACGCGGATGCCCGCCTGGATGCGGCTTTCGATCCAGCTGATGATCAGGAACGAGCCGGCGGCCAGGAACAATCCGGCGCCGATCTTGCGCAGCATCGTCACGCGAAAGAAGCGTTCGCAAAATGGAAAGATGCCGAACGTGAAGATCGGCACGAGGATCAGGATGAACAATCCGTTCACGACCTGCACCTGCGAGGGCAGCATCGCGATACCGAAACCGATGTTCTTGTCCATCAGGTCGGATGTGGCCTGTAGCGTCCACGTCGTGCCATTGCTCTGGTCCCACAGCGCCCAGAAAACAGCGACGAACAGGTACACGGCCCACAGCCTGCCGACGAGCCGCAGCCCGTCGACCGAGAACACTTCCTTCAGCCACTGGCGACCGGCCGGCGGCACGACCGCAAACTTGTTGCGGCCGAGGTAGAAGACCACGGTGGCGACCGCCATCATCACCGCCGGCATGCCGAAGGCCGGCACCGGACCATACTTCTCCAGCAGCACCGGGCAGAACCAGATCGATATCGCCGAGCCGGCGTTGATCGACAGGTAGAAATAGCTGAACGCGCGCTCGATCAGGTGCTGGTTGCGACTGGTGAACTGGTCACCGACGTTGGTGGACACGCAGGGCTTGATGCCGCCAGTGCCAAAAGCCATGAGCCCCAGGCCGATCAACAGCGATTCGGGCGTGCGAGGCCCGAGCGCCAGCACCGCGCATCCGATCACGTATGCGATCGAGAAAGTCAGGATCGTGCGGTACTTGCCCCAGAACACGTCCGAGATGATCGCGCCCAGCATCGGGAAGAAATACGCGCTGACCTTGAACATGTGGCCCCAGACCGTGGCACGTGCCTGGCCGAAGTGCAGCGTCTGCACCATGTACACCGCGAGGATGGTGTTGATGCCGTAGAAGCAGAAGCGCTCCGCGAACTCGTTCGCGATGATGTACGGAATGCCTTTCGGCATCTGGTTGCTGTCGTCCATTCGATCTCCTGACGGCACGTTGAGCCACCCCATTATTTTTGGCCGCGCCCTCAGGGGCGCGGGCGGCTGCCGCCGATCAGCCGTGCGGGCAGCATAACCAGCGCGCGCAGGAAGGCAAACACGCCCTCGAATGCGATGCCCACGATGCGGAAGGGCAGCGAAATCAACCAGAAAATCGGCCACAGCAGCAAGGCCAGCAATGCCAACGGCCAGCACAACACCAGCAGCAGCAACCACAGCAGGAATTTCACCACCTCACCTCCTTCCTCGATGATGCGCCGCGCGGCGGCGCTCGCCCACTGCGGGCCAGTGCCGGCACCTCGCCGGACAATCCCAGTGCGCGGCGCGCGAAACCGCGCCGCACGAGTGCGTTTGCGCCGGCGAGACCCAGCAGTCGCGCGGCGATCCAGCCGGCAGGCCCGCCTCCGCGCGCGAACACTTCGTTGAACCCGCTCATCGTCCAGCTCATCAACGTGTCGTGCGTCAACCGCTCCTGCTCGTAGCGCCTGAGCAAGCGCGCTGCGCCGGGATCTTCGCCTTCAGCGACGCCCGCAGCCACCACGCCGCACAACGCAGCGGCATCCATGAATCCGAGATTGACGCCCTGTCCGGCCAACGGATGGATCACGTGGGCCGCATCGCCCGCGAGCGCGACGCGCGGCCCGATCAGCGTCGCCGTGTTCGCGCGACGCAGTGGCACGGCGAGTCGTTCGCCGCGCAGCTCGGTCGAGCCCAGCACGCGATCACTGGCCGCATCGAGGCGCTGCGCGAACTGCGCCGGCGGCAGCGCCATCAACTCCTCCGCGAGCGGATTGTCGGCCGACCAGACAATCGAGCAGCTGCCGTCGAACAGCGGCAGGAAGGCCAGCGGACCGGTTGCGAGGAATCGCTGCCACGCCGTGTGCTGATGGGCCTTCGCGGTTGCAATGTTCGCGACGATCGCGCTCTGCCGATAGTCGTGCTCGCGCAACGGGAGCGACAGCAGCGCGCGCACCTGCGAGCGCGCGCCGTCGGCGCCGACGATTAGCCGCGCGGTCAGAACACCGCGGTCAGTACTCAGGCGAGCCGCTCCGTCAACGCCGTCGACACTGAGCGAGTCAACGCGCGTTGCGATGACGCGGCCACCCAGTTCGCGAAAACTCGCGAGCGCAGCCGCGGCCAGCGCGCGGTTCTCGACGATGTAGCCCAGGTTAGGCTCGGCCAGTTCGGCCGCCGAGAACACCAGCGTTTCGGGGCCGTCGGATGGCGCCGACTCGTGCCAGATGCGCATGCGCTCATAAGCGCACAAGCGTGACTGCGAGAGCCGATCGAAGGCGCCCGCATTGCGCAGCAACGCTTCGCTGGCGCGCGAGATGGCCGCGACGCGCAGATCGGGCGGGCCCACTGCATCGGCGCTGCCCACCGTTTCGAGCTCTGGCGCAAGCAGCGCTACGCGCGCGGGCTCGATGCCGCCGCGCCGCGCGAGCAGCGCAGCCGTCGCCGCGCCGATTGGACCGCCGCCCACGACGATGACGTCGAAATCGGTGTTCGTGCGCAGCGTGTGCATCATTCCACCGGCAGGCCGCGCAACAAGCGCGGCGCATCACTGCCAAAACCCCAGCTGAGGCGCGATAGTGCGCGCTTAGGCCCTGGCGCAAGCTCGAACAACGTGAGCCCCAGGTTGCGCGCCCTGGCAACGCCCGGCCGCTCGCTGCCGAACAGCCGCACGAGTCCATCGGTAAACCCGATCATGCCGCGCCGATCCGCAGCACGGCGGCGCTCGTCGCGCTCGAGCACGGAGGCCGCGCCGGGGTCCGGCGCGG
>JBOHZW010000129.1:0-7400 GCA_050738715.1 Steroidobacteraceae bacterium
CCTCGCGCTCGTGGGGCGAGAGGTCGAGCACGCGAGTGATCCTGAAACCCGACTGCTCTGCGACAGCGTCGACCACCTCGCGCCGCCGCTCGGTACGACGATTCGCGGCGTGCATGGGATAGAGCACCACCGTGCCATCGGCGTGAAAGCTGACCCAGTTGTTCGGGAAGATCGCGTCGGGTTTTGCCGGCTCCGGCGTGTCGGCACCGATGATCGTGCGCACGCCTTCCGACTGCAGCGCCTGCGCCAGGCCCGCGAATTCAGCGCGCGCCAGCTGCGTCGTTGACGAATCGACGCTTGCGGAGGCTTGCAGCGGATTGCTCGCGGCCGTCTGCGCGTTGAACGCGAACGCGGCGGGCTGCACCATGAACACGGTGCCCGCGCATTGCCCCACTCGCTGATTCACGTTGCCCCACCCTCCCCTGGTGTGCGCTGCATTATGCAATGCCGCACGCGCGGCCGGCGCTCCGCTGATCTAAAGGCAGGTGCAACACAATGAAAATCATATGGTTTATTCTTATTCAACTTCACGATCCCAGGCCTGCGCGTTGCCTAATTGTGCGTTGCATAGCGGCTGGGTTAGCATGCGGGCGCATTTCCAAACCTTCCTCCTTCTATAGCGCAGGCACCTGACATAGCCGTGATTCCGCCCCGCGTCATACGCAAGTACGCCAACCGCCGCCTCTATGACGCGACCGCCAGTCGGCACGTTACGCTCGAGGACATTCGCCGACTCATCGCTGCCGGCGAGCGGGTACAGGTGGTCGATGACCGTTCCGGCGAAGACCTGACGCGCGCTGTGCTGCTGCAGATTATCTCCGAGCAGGAGCAGTTCGGCTCGCCCGTTTTGAGCGTGCAGCTGCTCGAAGGGATCATCCGTTTCTACGGCAACCCGGTGCAGGACATGCTCTCGCGCTACCTTGAGCAGAGCCTGGGCACCGTCATGCAGCAGCAGCGTTCGGTGCAAGCGCAGATGGCCAAGGCGATGGAAGCGCCGCTGGCGCCGCTCGCCGAATTGACGCGGCAAAACATGGAAGCGTGGAGCCGCATGCAGGCCCAGATGCTGGCCGCGATGAATCCGCACGGCGCACCGCCCGCCAGCGCGGAACCTCCCGGCGCGCCGCCGCCGGCCGACGATCAATCCCCGAAATAGTTGAAGGACATGCATGGACCTTAAGGGCAAGACCGTTGCGGTCACCGGCGCTGCGCGCGGCATTGGCCGCTCGATCGCGGAAGGATTTGCCGCCGCGGGCGCGAACCTCGCGCTGATCGATGTGCCGGAGGCCGACCTTTCCACTGCATTGGCGGCCTGTGCATCGCACGGCGCCGAGGCACGCGGCTACGGCGCCGACGTGGCGAACGAAGAGCAGGTCGCCTCCACATTCGCTGCGATCGTTCGCGATTTCCGCCGCCTCGATGGCGTGATCAACAACGCCGGCATCATCCGCGACGCCTTGCTCATCAAGGCGAAAGATCGGGAAGTCACGGGCAAGATGAGCCTGGCGCAGTGGCAAGCCGTCATCGACGTGAACCTGACTGGCGTGTTCCTGTGCGGACGCGAAGCCGCCGAACGCATGATCAAACTGGGCAACGGCGGCGTGATCGTGAACATCTCGAGCATCTCGCGCCACGGCAATATCGGTCAGTCGAACTACGCGGCCGCGAAAGCCGGGGTCGCGGCACTCACCGTGGTGTGGGCACGCGAACTTGCGCGTTTCCGGATCCGCGTCGGCGCAATCGCGCCCGGTTTCACGCGCACGCCGATCCTCGATGCGATGAAGCCCGAGATCCTCGAGAAGATGGTCGCGCCGGTGCCGGTCGGGCGTCTGGGCGAGCCAGAGGAAATTGCGCACGCAGCGCGCTTCATGTTCGAGAACGAGTTTTTCACCGGTCGCGTGATCGACCTGGACGGGGGCCTGCGCTTGTAGGACGCACTGCGTTATTCAGGACAGACTTCGCCGACTTTGATCGATCTATAGATTTCTATATTTACATATAAAACAACAAGATAACTGCCTTTTGGCGCGCCAGCTCGACCGTGCACCGATTTCTCTTGCAATGCATACAAACCTGCGCTAGCATGTGCCCCACGTTGAGCCAACCCCTACCCCGGAGCACAGACATGAACGAACGTACTTTTGACCCGAGCGCGCTGATCGAGTCCTATCGCGATGCGCTGGCCCCCGCCATCCGTGCGCAGCAGGAAGCCCTGAAGGCTTTCGAGCGCGTCGCCCGCTACCAGTACGCCGTCGCCGGCGATTACCTCGAGTGGACGCTGACCCAGGCGCAGGCCGTGCTGGCCGCCAAGAGCCCCGCCGAGCTGGCCGCCCGCCAGAGCGAGTTGGGTTCGAAGATCAGCGAGCAGCTGCGTGGCCGCGTGCAGGAACTGAGCACGATCACCAGCGAGTCGCAGAACACGCTGAACCAGCTCTTCAATGAAGCGACCGCGAAGGTCGTCGAGCTGACCAAGAAAGCGGCCTAAGGCGCTTCTCCGACGCTGACAGAGTAAAGGCCCTGGAGTGGATCCACCGCTCCGGGGCCTTCTGCCAATGGCCACCAGGTCACAACTCGTCGAATCGCAAACCGCGGCAACGCAGCCCGACGCTGCGCAGCAGCTCGTGCGCGGCGTGCGCGCGCAGCTGGCGACGTCGGTTCCAGGCGTCAACGATTACCTGCGCGCCTGGGCCGACTGGTCGCTGGGCCTGGCGCTAGCGCCAGAGCGTCAACAGGCGTTGTTCCAGTCCGCGCTCGCCTATGGCGCCGACAGCGCACGTTACGCACTGCAGGCCGCGAGCCGCCCACCGTCTACGCCGCCTGATCGCGCAAGCAGTTTTGCCGGCGCCGGATGGGATCAATACCCGTTCAATGTTTACGCACGCACGCACGAGAACCTTGCGGCCTGGAGCCGCGAGGCGCTGAGCGCTGCCGACGGCGTCAGCGCCGAAAACGCGCAACGCCTGGAATTCCTGCAGCGCCAATGGCTGAATTTCACCTCGCCGGCACACTACCTGCCGACGAATCCCGCCTTGCTCGAGCAGACTCGCCGCGAGAACGGCGCAAACCTGCTGCGCGGCGCGCAGCACTGGCTCGAGGACGTTGCGCGCATGCTGACGCGCGCCGCGACGCCGGGCACGGAACAATTCCGCGTCGGCGAGCAGGTCGCCGTCACGCCAGGCAAGGTCGTGATGCGCAACGAGCTCGCCGAGCTGATCCAGTACAGCCCGCAGACCGACAGCGTCTACGCCGAACCGATCCTGATCACGCCGGCGTGGATCATGAAGTACTACATCCTCGATCTGTCGCCGCACAATTCGCTGGTCAACTATCTGGTCGGCCAGGGCCACACGGTGTTCATGCTGTCCTGGAAGAACCCGACCGCGGCCGATCGCAACCTGGCGATGGACGACTACGTGCGCGATGGCGTCTTTGCCGCGCTCGATGCCGTGCACGCCATCGTGCCGGGCAAGCGCGTGCACGCGGTCGGCTACTGTATCGGTGGCACGCTGCTGTCGATCGCCGCGGCCGCGCTGGCGCGCGATGCCGACACGCGCATCGCCTCGATCACGTTGTTTGCCGCGCAGACCGATTTCAGCGAACCGGGCGAACTGTCGATGTTCATCTCCCCGGAGCAACTCACCGCGCTCGAAGCGCAGATGCAGCGTGACGGCGTGCTCAGCAGCGAAAGCATGGGCGCCGCCTTCGCGCTGCTGCGCAGCAGCGAGCTGATCTGGGCGCCGGCCGTGAACCAGTATCTGCGCGGACAGCGCGCACAGCTCAATGACCTGATGGCGTGGAATGCCGATGGCACGCGCATGCCCTGCCGCATGCATAGCGAATACCTCGAGCGGCTCTACCTGCACAACGAGCTGGCCGCCGGAACATTCACCATCGATGGCGTGCGCGTCGATCTCAACCGGATCGCCGTACCGATGTTCGTGGTCGGCACGGAGACCGATCACGTTGCGCCGTGGCGCTCCGCCTTCAAGACGCGCGCGCTGACGCGCTCAAACGACTACACATTCCTGCTGACCAGCGGCGGTCACAACGCTGGCATCATCAGCGGGCCGGTGAATCCGAAACGCCGGCATCGCATCCAGCAATGGAACGACGTGGCTGCGCCCGCCTCTCCCGGGCAATTCATGGAGCGCGCGGAGCTGCGCGCCGGCTCATGGTGGCCGACCTGGCAGCAATGGCTCGTCGCGCATTCCGCTCCCGGCCTCGTCGCACCGCCGCCGCGCGGCAACGCCGCCGCGGGCTACGTGCCGCTCGCCGACGCGCCCGGCGGTTACGTGCTCGGTTGAGCCGGTTTACTTGGGCGCCTGGTTGAACGCGTTGCGAATGAGTCCATCAATGGATTCGTCGAATGCCTCTTGGTCGTCCGGCTGGTCGCCGGCAAACTGCTGGCGATACCGGCTCACGTCGATCGTCTTGCGAACCGACTCCAGCTTGGCCGACAGGCTCCCTTCACGCGCCACCTCGAGATCGACTGCGGCGTTGACGGTATCAATCAATTCGATCAGCGAACGAATATGGGCCTGATCATGCTGCACGGCTCCGTGCCCGGGGACAATCGTCTTCGGATCCAGTGCGCTCACGATTCGCAGGGTATTGGCGAAACCCTTTGGGTAACCTGCAAGAAAAAAAGGCAACGGATGCACGATCAAGTCACCAACCACCAATATCCGTTCATCGGGCAGAAACAACCAGGCATCGCCCTGTGTGTCGCCAGCCCCGGAGTGCCGAATCTGTACGCGCCGGCCACCGAGGTCGATATCGAGAGCGTCGTCGAAAGTAAGGTTTGGCAGGACCATGGCATAGGATGCGCTCAGATCTGCGTCGACGACGGCGCTGCCCGCGAGCACCGTGCGCAGCTCGGCTATTTCTGCCGCACTCAGCGCGTCGCCGGCGGCGTTCCTACCGCTATCGGCCTGAGTGCGCAGCGCCGCCAACCGCGCTGGCCGACGGTGCAGATTCCCTGACTCGTACGTAGCCATCAGGATCGCGGTATTGCGGTTGGCGATGATTGACAGCTGCGGAAACGCCTTCAGGTACTGCTGGTTGCCGCGAACGTGATCGGGATGCCAATGCGTATTCAGCAGATAGAGCACTGGCCGGTTGGTCCAGCGGCGAATCTGCGCAATATCTTCAGCGGCGCTCGAGGGCAGGTAGCATGAGTCGACTACCAGCACGCCGCGCGCACCGATCACAACCGTAGTGTTGCCCTGCGGGTAGCCATCCGGGGCGTCCGCGTGTCGAATCACGTGCACGCCATCGGCAACCTGCACCAGTTCGCGTTGCGCAGGCAGCGACGCCTCGGCGACGGAATTGGCGGCGGCGCAGCAGACCAGGACGCTCAATACGTGACACATGCTCTGGATCGCGGTTCTAATCATCTGGCATTCCTTCTGGCACATTGCCGGAGTGTATTGGACGTTGCGCCAGCAGGCGAGCCGATGCGCCCGGCAGCTACGTGCTCGGTTGAGCCGCCCGGAAACCCGCCAACCACTTCCTCAACGAGCGATTGCAGGGCGTCGACAGGCCGCGATCCACGGCGACTCCCAATACCCAACACCACGCCGCGGCCGCGACATACCAAAGCGGTGTAAAGCGCGCATCGCCGCCAGTGGCTTCGACGAGCTCAAGGATCGAGAACACCACGAACATGTGGGTTAGATAAATCTCGTAGCTCAAACGGCCGAACGAACCGATCCACGCGGTGAGCGGCCAGGGCGGGGCCGTACCGCCATGCGTACGCCAATGCGCCGCGATGACCAGGCTCGCAGCGGATCCGGTCAGGATCAGCATCTCGAAGTTTCGCATCGCGTGCCACAACAAGTCATCGGCAAATATCACTGCGCCTGCGCCCAGCGTTCCAATGACCGCGAGTGCTCGCGTCCATCCGCGCGCGGGTGGCTGCATGCGCGCGACCAGCAGTGCGGCCAGCACGCCGGTGGCGATGGCCGCCATGCCGGGCAGATAAGCCTTTTCCTGCCAGATTTCATTGCCCGCGAGTGCTGCGCGCGTCCACGGCAAGGAGATCGCCAGCGCCAGCAACATGGGCACCAGCAACCACGCGCGCCGCACGGCAAGACACAGCAGCGGCAGACCGATATAGAACACTTCCTCGATGGACAGCGACCAGAGCACGTCCCAGTTTGCCGGCAGGTAGCCGGTGCGGCCTTCGTACCAGTTCAGGTAGAAACCGAGCGCGGCCGCGACTGCGCGCGGCAGCGACTGTTGCGCGTGCGTGATGGTGTAGTGCTGCACACGCAGCAGGTGCAACGCACTGAGCAGGATGATCAGCGCCAGCAGGCAGGGCACGATGCGCGCAAAGCGCCGCGCGTAGAACTCGCCGATGGCGATGCGATCGAGCCGGCCCCAGCGCTGCAGCGCGTTGGCCGTGATCAGGAATCCCGAAATGACAAAGAACAGGAAGACTGCTTCGTACCCATGCATGCCAATTCCATGCAGGACGCGCGTCGGCAGCCACGACAGCCAGGCGCTGTCCTCCAGCGGTATCCGCAGATACAGGTGATGCACGACCACCAGCAGGATCGCCACGCCACGCAGCAGGTCGATCTGCGGGTTGCGCGCGGGCGCAAAACTCATGCAGCTGCTACGCGCTCGGCTGAGCGATCAGCCGATTCCGGATAGCGCGGTTACACGGCGTCGATAAACCCCCGTCCACTGCGCGACCCAGCGCCCAGCATAGAGCCACCGCCGCCGCATACCAGATGGGTGTGAAGCGCGCGTTGCCACCACTGGCCTGGAACAATTCGAATATCGAGAACACCACGAACATGTGGGTCAGGTAAATCTCGTAGCTCAAGCGGCCGAATGAACCGATCCAGCGAGTGATTGCTGCGGGCCTGCTAGGACCCGACCGTACGTGCCAATACGCCGCGATCACAAGGCACGCAGACGAGGCCGTCAGGGTGAGCATGTTGAACTGTCCCAGAGCTCGCCACAGGAAATCATCGGCAAAGATCATGGTGCCAATGCCCAGGCTGCCCACGACAGCCAACGCACGCGTCCATCGGCGGCCGCGGGGCCGAGTGCGCGACACAAAGATAGCCGCCAGCACTCCCGTGGCGATAGCCGCCATGCCGGGTAGATAGGCCTTTTCCTGCCAGACCTCATTGCCGGCAAGCGCCGCACGCGTCCAGGGCAAGGAGATCGCCAGAGCAAGCAACAGCAACACCAGCAACCATGTGCGGCGCACGAACAGGCACAGCAAAGGAAGAGCAATGTAGAACAGTTCCTCGATGGACAGCGACCAGAGCACGCCCCAGCTTGCCGGCAGGAGGCCCGTTTGCCCCTCATACCAGTTCAAATGAAACCCCAGCGCTGCCAGCATTGCGCGCGGGAGCGACTGGTTCGCGTGCTCGATGGTGTAGTGC
>JBOHZW010000130.1:0-3973 GCA_050738715.1 Steroidobacteraceae bacterium
GTGTAGTTCATTTCCTACATGATCGCAAATGCGTCGTCGGCTGGCGACAGGCAGCGCGCGACTCCTTGCGTCCGCCGTCGATTGCGGTAGATTGCTTGCTCTTAAATCTCTCTTGCAATCAGGACGCCCAAGATGAACACATCATATTTTTCCGGCACGCGGCTGATCCACGGGATGCTGCTTGCCTCACTGCTCGGTGCGCTCGCTGCTTGCAACAAGGCGCCGCCACCGGCGGCCGATGCGTTGCCACCACCGCCTCCGCCCGCGATGCCCGCCGCCCAGGAGCCAATGCCTGCGCCCGAACCGGCCCCTGCGCCGGCGCCGGCGCCGGTCGAACCGAAGAAATCGATGCATCACACGGTCCATCATTATTCGACGGACAGTCATTCGACGGATAGTGCGATCGCTTCGACTGGCAGCGAAGTACCTGCCCCGCCGCGCACTCCGATCACCGTCTGCAGCAACTGCGGTGTGATCGAATCAATCACGCCCGTCAAGGAAGAAGGCAAGAGCACCGCACTGGGCGCGGTCGCCGGCGGCCTCGCCGGACTCGTCGTCGGCAATCAGATTGGCGGCGGCAACGGCAAGACGGTTGCCAAGATCGCCGGCGCCGCGGGTGGCGCGTACCTGGGCAACAAGGTCGAAAAGAAGGTGCGCGGCACGACGCATTACGACATCAAGGTGCGGCTCGACAACGGCACCGAAACGACGATCAGCCAGATTAACGCACCGACTCTCGCGGTTGGCGCGCCGGTCCAGATTGTCAGCGGAACGGTCGTAGCGAAGTAGTAGCGGCGGGCCAGGCGCGCGCCGTCGGCACGAGCATCGCCCGCCGCGATCGATCGACCTTAAGAAGGCTACGAAGCGTTGTGCATGCGCAGGTGCAATTCGCGCCGGCGATAGTCGATGATCAACGTGTCGAGCAGGCCGAGCGCGTCCATGCCGATCAGCACGGCAGGCTCCTTGGTCATTTTCCAGTATTCGAAAATGCGTATGTCCGCAAAGGTCATGTGGCTGGTCTGGATCTGGATCGGTCCTAGCTGGATCGGCGGCGCGCGCCGCCCTTCGCCGGTCTGGATATCGTGCGTGACGCCTTCCACCTGGTCGATCGTCGTGTGTTCGCGCGGCGCATGACGCACCAGGGCATTGCGCAGTGCCAGATTCGCAACGGTGATCTCGCCGCCGGTGTCAATGATGGCCTTTGCATGCACGGCGCCGAGATTCACGTCGGCGATCAGCAGTCGCCCGTGCTCGAGCTGGAACGGAATCGTCATGAATCCGGGATCGGCCGGCTTGCCGTGCGAGCGCGAGATGATGATCAGGTCGTGGCGAAAATCGATGTAAACGCGCCGATCGGCCAGGCCTTCATTGCCCAGCACGCCATCGGCGCCGCCGAGCGCATCGTTCAGCACCGGCAGTTTCGAATCGTTCATCAACAGGTCGCCGACCTCCATCGTATCGACGCGGATCGTCGGCACGTTCGCGCTGCCAGTCACCGCGCGCAATTTCACCGGCGAGTTCACATCAGGCTTGAGGCCGAGTTTCGCGGCCACAGGCGGCGTCACGCCCGAGCGGCTCGCGCCAGTATCGAGCACAAGCCGGAACGGACCCTTGCCGTTGATCATCACCGGCGCCCAGATGCGCCCAATCTTGTCGCGCCGGGTCGGCGCGACGTAGCGCGGCTCGGGCGCCTGGATGATGATTTCCTGGATGTCATTATCGGGCGCAGGCGCGGCCGCGGGCGCAGCGGCGCCGCTCGACTCGTCCGCGCCCCAGGTCCCCGAAGCGGCACAGGCGCCACCCAACAGCATCAGCATGAGCGGGTAGGATTTCATGGACGCTATTGTGTCATATTGGCACCCGTGAATCCCCAGTCCTCCGGGCCCGCGCTCGACGCGCTGACCAGCCAGCTGCAATCTCGCCTGACCGAACTGCGCGCGGCCGGCACTTACAAGGAAGAGCGCCTGCTGGCCTCGCCCCAGGGCGCGCTTATCCGCGTCGGCGATCGCGAGGTCATCAACCTGTGCGCGAACAATTACCTCGGCCTCGCGAGCCATCCGGCCGTCATCGCCGCGGCGCACGCGGCGCTCGATCGCCACGGCTACGGTTGCGCGTCGGTGCGTTTCATTTGCGGCACGCAGGATATCCACGCCGAACTGGAATCGCGGCTGTCGGCGTTCCTTGGCACCGAAGCGACGATCCTGTACTCGTCGTGTTTCGATGCGAACGGCGGCCTGTTTGAAACGCTGCTTGATGAGCAGGACGCGGTGATCTCCGACGCGCTCAACCACGCCTCGATCATCGACGGCATCCGCTTGTGCAAGGCAAAGCGCCTTCGCTACGCCAATCGCGACCTCGGCGAACTCGAGGCGCGACTCACCGAATCGCGCGATGCGCGCACGCGCCTGATCATCACCGACGGCGTGTTCTCGATGGACGGCACGTACGCGCCGCTTGCCGAGATCTGCGCGCTGGCGGAACGCCACCGCGCGATCGTTGCCGTCGATGACTCTCACGCCACCGGATTCACCGGTGCGCGCGGACGCGGGACGCACGAACGCGCCGGCGTGATGGGGCGCGTTGACCTGCTGACCGGCACGCTCGGCAAGGCGCTCGGCGGCGCATCGGGCGGCTACGTTTCGGGCCCGCGCACGATCATCGAGTGGCTGCGGCAGCGTTCGCGTCCCTATCTATTCTCAAATTCCATCCCGCCGGTCGTGGCAGCGACGACGCTCGCGGTGCTCGACCTGATCGAATCCGGCGATGCGCTGCGCTCGCAACTGGCCGACAACGCGCGACACTTCCGCATGCAGATGCAAGCCGCCGGCTTCACGCTGGTGCCGGGCGAACATCCGATCGTGCCGGTCATGCTCGGTGATGCCGCGCTCGCCACACGCATGGCGGACCGGCTGCTCGAGCTGGGCGTCTACGTCGTCGGCTTTTCGTTTCCGGTCGTGCCGATGGGCCAGGCACGCATCCGCACGCAATTGACCGCGGCGCACAGCCGCGGGCAGATCGATCAGGCGGTTACCGCGTTCACGACGGCCGGCCGCGAACTGGGAATACTGGGCAGGAAGACATGAAGGCATTGGTCAAGGCAAAAGCCGAGCCGGGCATCTGGATGGCGGACGTCGCCAGGCCGACGATCGGCCCCAACGACGTGCTGATCCGCATGAAGAAAACCGCGATCTGCGGCACCGACATGCACATCTACCACTGGGATGAGTGGGCGCAGCGCACGATCAAGGTGCCGATGGCGGTCGGCCACGAGTACTGCGGCGAGATCGTCGAGATGGGCAGCGAAGTGCGCGGCCTCAAGGTCGGCGACCGCGTTTCTGGCGAGGGCCACGTGACCTGCGGCTTCTGCCGCAATTGCCGCGCGGGGCGGCGTCACCTGTGCCGCAACACCGTCGGCGTCGGCGTGAATCGGCCGGGCTGCTTCGCGGAATTCATGTCGCTGCCGGCCTCGAATGTATTCAAGCTGCCGGCGGCGATCACCGACGAGATCGCCTCGATCCTCGATCCGCTCGGCAACGCGACGCACACTGCGTTGTCGTTCAACGTCGTCGGCGAAGACGTGTTGATTTCGGGCGCCGGCCCGATCGGCGTCATGGCGGTGGCGATCGTGCGGCACGTCGGCGCTCGCCACGTCGTCATCACCGACGTGAATCCGTATCGCCTCGCGCTGGCGAAGAAGATGGGTGCCTCGCTCGCAATTGACGTGCGCAGCGAGAAGCTCGAGGACGCGATGGCGCAGCTCGGCATGGAGGAAGGGTTCGACGTCGGGCTCGAGATGAGCGGCGCGCCGGCCGCGTTCCGCCAGATGCTCGCGACCATGCACCATGGCGGCAGCATCGCGCTGCTCGGCATCATGCCGGCTGACACTGGCATCAAGTGGGATGAAGTGATCTTCAAGGGCCTGATGATGAAGGGCGTCTACGGCCGCGAGATGTTCGAGACCTGGTACAAGATG
>JBOHZW010000131.1:0-2805 GCA_050738715.1 Steroidobacteraceae bacterium
TCGATGAAGTCGATGACGATCAGGCCACCGATGTCACGGATGCGCAGCTGGCGGGCAATCTCGTCAGCCGCTTCGAGGTTGGTGTTGGTCGCGGTCGTTTCAATGTCGCCGCCGCGCGTGGCGCGCGCGGAGTTGATGTCGATCGAGACCAGCGCCTCGGTGTAGTCGAGCACGAGCGAACCGCCCGAGGGCAGTTGCACCTTGTGCGCGTAGGCCGATTCGATCTGGTTCTCGATCTGGTAGCGCGTGAACAGCGGGATGTCGTCGGTGTAGGTCTTCAGCTTGCGCTGCATGTCGGCTGGCATGAAGCGCTGCATGTATTCCTGCGCTTTCTGGTGCGCGTAGGCGTCGTCCACCAGCACTTCGCCGATGTCATCGCCGAGGTAGTCGCGCAGCGAGCGCGTGACTGCGTCGCCCTCCTGGTAGACCAGGAACGGCGCCTGGCGGCTGTTGGCCGCCTTGTCGATCGCGTCCCATTGGGTCTTGAGGTTATCGAGGTCCCACTGCAGCTCTTCGGCCGCGCGTCCGACACCGGCGGTGCGGATGATGGCGCCCATGCCGTCCGGCACGTTGAGCTGGTTCATGACCTCGCGCATCTGGTCGCGGTCTTCGCCCTCGATGCGGCGCGAGACGCCGCCGGCGCGCGGGCTGTTGGGCATCAGCACCAGGAAGCGTCCGGCCAGGCTGATGAACGTGGTGAGGGCTGCGCCCTTGGTGCCGCGCTCTTCCTTCTCGACCTGCACCAGCAGTTCCTGGCCTTCACTGACCAGTTCGCGGATGTTCGTGCGCCCGCCCTGCTGCGAGCCCTTGAAGTATTCCTTGGAGATTTCCTTCAGCGGCAGGAAACCGTGGCGTGCGGCGCCGTAATCGACGAAGCAGGCCTCGAGCGACTGCTCGACGCGCGAGATGCGCGCCTTGTAGATGTTGGCTTTCTTCTGTTCCTTGGACGGTATCTCGATCGAAAGGTCGTATAACTTCTGGCCGTCAACCAGTGCGACGCGCAACTCTTCTGCCTGAGTTGCATTGATAAGCATTCTCTTCATTTGTCCCTGCTACATTTGCGTGAGGGACCGACCGCACAGCGCTTTGCCTGGTGACAGGCGGCGCCGCGGCGTCAGGCGGACAGCTTGGGAACCCGAAGATTGATTGGCGGCGCGTGCGTTGGGGCATCGTAGATAATTTGCCGCCGAAATCGGCAGCGCCGGAAAACCTTGAGGTTCGCTGACCCATCTTGCGCTTGCCTTCAGGCTCCACCGGGTATTTCCGGGAGCAGCTTTGAACGGCGAGGGCGAAGACCCTTTAAGGTCGGTCGAACTCTTGCGATGGCCTCGTTCTCGAGGACCAACTACTATGCGGACCGCTCTTAACGAGCTAAGGATCCGCGAACTTGCCGCCGCGCGCGGCCTCGAGGCTTTTTGAGGCCAGGCCCCGCTGCGGGACCGGATCAGTATAGCGGCAGCAGGCTTTAGAAACAACGATTTAGGATCAAGCGCGTGCAGCCCGTGAAATCAAGCACAGAAACGCGCGCCGGAGGCCACGGACCGCGTTCGGCCGTCCAGCAGCACCAGGTCGGCGCCGAGGAAGCGGGCGTGCGGCTCGACAAGGCCCTGTCGCGACTGCTGCCGTCCGTGCCGCGCACGCGCCTGTTCCGGCTCATCCGCAAGGGCGAGGTGCGCGTGAACGGCAAGCGCGCCAAGGCCGAGCAGCGACTGGTGGCCGGCGACACCATTCGAGTTCCGCCGGTACGGGAGCAATCGGAGACAGCCCATGTCGTGGCGACAGGCGGAGTCGCGCGTGTGCCGCCGGCGCTGATTGCGCGCGTGAATGCTGCCATCGTTCACGAGGATGAAAGGCTGCTGGTGCTCGACAAGCCTTCGGGTCTCGCGGTCCACGGCGGCAGTGGGTTGACCTATGGAATCATCGAGGCGCTTCGTGCCGCGCGTCCGCAGGAGACGCTCGAGCTCGCGCACCGGCTGGATCGCGACACGAGCGGCATCCTGCTCGTGGCGCGCAAGCCCTCGGCATTGCGCGCACTGCACGAACTGCTGCGCGAGGGCCGCGTCGAGAAAAGCTACCTCGCGCTCGTCGTCGGCCGCTGGGAACTGGGCAAGAAACTCATCGACGTGCCGTTGCAGACCGAGGCGCGCGTCAGCGGCGAGCGCACGGTGCGCGTCGGCGAGGGCGGCAAAAGCGCTCGCACACGCTTCGCGCTGGTGCAGCAGTTCGGCGCGCGCGCCTCGCTCGTCGAAGCAACGCTCGAAACAGGGCGCACGCACCAGATCCGCGTGCATGCGGCGTACTGCCGGCATCCGGTCGCCGGCGACCTGAAATACGGCGATGCCGGCGCGAACGCGGCATTGCGCGAGCTGGGGCTGCAACGCATGTTCCTGCACGCGCACAGTGTGTCGTTCGATTGGCCACAGGGCGGACAGGTGAGCATCAGCGCACCGCTCCCCAACGAACTGAAGGCCGTGCTCGACGCGCTCGGCACGGCAGGACCGGCACTTGCTACGGCAACGCGTAACCGCAGGCGCGCAAGACCGAGGAAAGCCTGATCAGCGGCAAGCCGATGAGGCCGGTCGGATCCTCGCTCTCGATACGCTCGCAAAGCGTGATTCCCAGCTTCTCGCTGCGCAGCGATGCGGCGCAATCGAAAGGCTGGTCGGCCGCGATATAGGCATCGATATCGGCGGCGCTTAGCTTACGCATCACGACGGTCGTCACGTCGGTGAAGCATTCGCGCGTGCCGCGGCCGATATCCACAACCGCCACGGCGCTGTGGAACAACACGCTGCGACCCGATTG
>JBOHZW010000132.1:0-4964 GCA_050738715.1 Steroidobacteraceae bacterium
CTGCATGACATCGCTCACGTCACCCGGCTTCATGCGCGGCACGACATCGGCGAGGAAGGTCGGCAGCGCCGGACTCTTGAGCCAACCGAGGCCGCCGCCTTCGAGTGCCGTCTGGCTGTCGGAATAGGTCACGGCGAGCTGGTTGAACGGCTCGCCCTTCGCTGCCCGCTCGGCGACGTCATCGGCCTTCTGCCGCGCTGCGGCGAGTTGCTTCGGCGTGGCGTCCTGTGCGACCGCGATCAGTATGTGCGACACGTTGTACTCGTTGTTCGTGTTGCCGGTGTTCTTCTGCCGCTCCATGTACTGGTCGAGTTCGCGCGGCGAGATGCTGATGCGCTGGACGACATCGCGACTGCGCAGCACCTGGCGCTGGATCTCGCGCCGCAGATTCTTGCGGTAGTCGGCATATACCAGGCCTTCGGAGGCGAGTTTTTCCGGCAGCTGGTCGAAGCTGACCTTGTTGCGCGCGGCGATATCCTGCAGCGCAGCGTTGACCTGTTCATCGGATATGACGATGCCGGCGCGCTCGGCATGCTGTGCCTGCACTTCCTCCAGCACGAGCCGCTCGAGGACCTGTTCGCGCAAGACTTTGGTGTCGGGCAGCGGCACATTCTGCGTCTGCAGCCGCTGCGTAACCTCGGCGACCTGCGCGTTCAGTTCGCTCTCGAGGACCACGCCATCGTTGATGACAGCGACGACGCGATCAAGCGGCGTGCCGTGGGTCGTGTGCGCACGCGGTGTAGCAGTCGATGCGGACGGTGTCGTCGCTGGCGAGGAGGGGGTGGTGTCGGCGGCCATCGCGCACAGCGTGCCAGCGGCCAGCGCCGCGAGCAGCAGGCCCGGCAAAATACGCAATTTCATTGTGGGGAGTATCCCTGAATCGACCCTTGCAGGAAAGAGTCGGCACCGGATCCGACACTGGAAAGTCCCTTGAGTTCCAATTGCAGGTACCAGCCGGTTTCGCGCCTGCGATCCGGATTGAGCTGCAAATCGTGGCTGACAAGGGAATCACGAATCACAACGCGCAGGCCCCAGCAACTGGCCCGGTACTGCAGGCCGGCGAACGTTTCGATGGGCTGCCGGTCGAGAAACGAGTAGATGCGGCGAGCGTACAGATCCCAGTGACGGCCCACCGGCCAGGCGGCGGATATCTCGCCTTGCTCGACGCTGCCGCGCGTGTAGCGGTAGCCGAGGTTCACGACCTGGTTGCCGGACGCCAGGTACTGTAGTTCGAACAGCGATTTCTCCGTTTGCGATGCGCTCGGATCCCAGGCGAGGTCGTAGTGCAGGTTCCAGTTGCGGTACGCCGTGAGGTCGATGTTCGCGAGCAGGTCAGAGCGGCGCCGCGTGTCGATCGTTTCCCCAGGCAGCGTTACGCGCGGCTGCGTGAAGTGCAGCGTCTGGCCGAGTGTCGCGCTCAAGAACTGCTGACCGGTGCTCGCCTGCAGCATGCGCGTGGTGACGCCGAGCGTCAGGTTGTTGGCATCGCCGATGCGATCGAAGCCCGAGTAGCGGTTCGCGCGGAATAACCACACGAAGTTCGGATCAGGAATGCCCGAATCGAATACCGGCAGCGTGCTCTGGTCGCGATACGGGATGTACACATAGTTGATGCGCGGTTCGAGCGTCACGAGGCGCGCGTCATCGCGCCCCGTTGCGCGTTCGAGCTGCACGGCGCTGTCGAAGGTGAGGATCGGCAAGCTCCGGCTGGGCGTCGCATCCGCGGTCGGCGCATCGTCGAGCCGATAGGCCGTGAAATCCCAACTGGCGCGCGGCCGCAGGTAGAAGCCCGGGCGCGTGTAATCGAAACTGATGCCCGGTCGCACGCGTCCGCGCCAGCCGGTCGTGCCTGCCTCGCGCCGGAAGTCGGTGAGCTCGGCTTCAAAACCGCCGCCAAACCCGCCGCTGTCCTGCCAGCGGCCGTTGGCCGTGATGCGTGGCAACTCGGCGTACGGCTGGTCGAGCGACGCCAGTTGGTCATCGAGAGTCTGGAATTTCAGCAGTTGCGCGCCGAGCTGCCAGGCATCGCCGCGGGTGCTGATCAACAGGTTGCGCGGCAGGAAAGTCGTGCTGGTGGCTTGCGGACCGTCGCCGAAATCCTCGAAGTAATGGATGTCGCTGACATCCTGCGCGTCGACCTGCGCGCGCCAGCCATCGCCGAAATAACTGGTCGCATTGAGGCGCAGCCAGTTGCGGTTCGTGTGCGTGAGGCGGTCGCTCTGCAGGTAGTCATCGCGCAGCAGCGCGCTGCCGGAGTTCGTCAGCAGCCGGTATTCGCTGTCGAGGCCGAGGCCGCGGCGGGAATAAAACGTCGGCGTCAGCGTCGCGTCCTGGTTCGGCGCGACGTTCCAGTACCACGGTACCGCCAATGTCGCGCCACTGCGCGAGGAGCTGCCGAGCGTCGGAAACAGCAGTCCCGTCTGCCGATCGCTGCTCAGCGGAAACGAAATCCACGGCAGATACAGTATCGGCACGCCCTTGAACACGACGCGCGTGCTTTGGCCGATGCCGCGTTTCGTGTGCGTATTGAGCGTGATGCGCCGCGCCCGCAGTTCCCAATCGGCTTCGCCCTTGGGGCAGGTCGTGTATGTGACGTGATCGAGGACGATGATATCGGGTTGCGTCGTCGAAACGCGGCTCGCTTCGCCGCGCCCCGAACCCTTGAGCAATTCGAACTGTGCGTCGGTGAACGACGCACCCGCGTCGCTGTAGTCGCCGGTCTTGCCGGTGACGCGCAACGATGGGTCTTCGTACCGCACGGCGCCGCTGAGCCTGAGCTGCTGCGTCAGCGCGTTGTACGTAAGCTGGTCGCAATGCATCTGGCGGCCCGCGATGCTGACGCTGACATCGCCGCTAAGCACGGTGTCGCCGTTCGCCGCGACTTCGATGGAGCAGCTTGACGACTGGATCGCGCCGTCAGTGATTGAAGCGGGCGGGGATGGTGATATGTCTGATTCCGCGGCCGGCGGGCATGCCGGCTCCTGCCCGTGCGCCGCCATCGCGCATGCCACGGACAGCAGCAGAAAATTCCGGCGCAAGCGGTGATGCAAGGGGGCAATCATGGGCGCGGCCATTATAATGGCCGCGGTATGCACTGGCCGCAGGCAATCATCGATGGCTGACGCAAGGATTGCGTTGATTCGCGATTGGCTGGCAAAAGATCTGGGCTGGCCGCACGACTGCCGGCTCGAGCCCGCATCGGCGGATGCCAGTTTTCGTCGTTATTTTCGCGTGTGGCAGCCATCCGGCGCGACGCGCGTCGTCATGGATGCACCCCCGGGCCAGGAAGATGTCGGACCCTACCTGCATGTGACGCGGCTGCTGACGGCCTGCGGTGTGCACGTGCCCGAAGTCGAAGCCGCCGACGAGGTGCGCGGCCTGCTGCTGCTCGAGGACCTGGGCTCGACACAATTGCTCGCGCGCCTGCGCAGCGGTGGCGATGCTGGAGCGCTCTACGGCGATGCGCTCGACTCGCTCGCGCAGATCCAGTTGCGCGGCGGCGCTGGCGCGCGTGAGCTGGGCGTGTACAACGCCGAGGCGCTCGAGCGCGAGATGCGATTGCTCCCCGACTGGTTCTGTGCGCGCCACCTGCAACTTTCGATTGACGCGGCCAGTGCGGCGCTGCTGCAGCAGACCTTCGATGTGCTCGTGCGCGAGTTGGTCTTGCAGCCCACGGTGCTCGTCCATCGCGACTATCACTCGCGCAACCTGATGATCGGCGGCACGCGCAATCCCGGCATCATCGATTTCCAGGACGCGGTCGCCGGGCCGATCGGCTACGACCTGGTCTCGCTCCTTGAGGACTGCTACATCAGTTGGCCGCGCGCGCGCGTGCTGGGCTGGCTCGAAAACCATCGTACACAGCTCCGGGCCGAGGGTTTCGCGCACGGCGCAGACAGCGCCGAGTTTGTGCGCTGGTTCGATCTCGCCGGCCTGCAGCGCCACATCAAGGTGCTCGGCATCTTTGCGCGCCTGTGGTACCGCGATGGCAAGAGTGCCTATCTTTCCGACCTGCCGCTGACGCTCGAATACGTGCGCGCCACCGCGGCGCGCTACGGCGAATTCACCGATTTCAGCGCATGGGTGGAGCGAAACCTCGTGCCGCGGCTTAGCACCGCAAATGCGCGCGCACTCTCGCCGGCGGTGCCCGCTTGAAGGCGATGTTGCTGGCGGCCGGGCGCGGCGAGCGCCTTCGCCCGCTGACGGATGACACGCCGAAGCCCCTGGTGGTGGTGCGCGGCAAACCGTTGATCGCCTGGCACCTGGAAGCCCTCGCGCGTGCCGGCGTTCGCGATGCGGTCATCAACGTGTCGTGGCGCGCAGCGCAGTTGCGCAGCGTACTCGGCGATGGACGGCAATTCGGCCTGTGCATCCACTACAGCGATGAGAGCGCCGGCGCGCTCGAAGTCGGCGGCGGCATCTTCAACGCGCTGCCGCTGCTGGGTGCGGCACCGTTCCTGGTCGTCAACGGCGACACGTTCACCGATATCGATTTCGGCAAGCTCGATATCGGGCCGAACGAGCTGGCCCGGCTCGTGCTCGTGCCGAATCCAGACCATCATCCGAACGGCGACTTTGCGTTGCGCGACGGACTGATCGAAGCGACCGGTGGCCCGCGTGTCACGTACGCCGGCATCGGTGTGTTCCGTCCCGAACTTTTTGCTGGATGCAGCCCGGGGCGCTTCCCGCTGCTGCCGCTGCTGCAACTGGCCATTGCGGCGCGCCGCTTGGGGGGCGCACGTTTCGACGGTGCGTGGACCGATGTCGGCACCGTTGCGCGCCTTGCGGCGCTAAACAAAGTGCCGCAGGATGTGCTAGGGCCTGCTCACACTTAGGACGTCGATGCGTTGCTGCTCGAAATGCTCTCAGACAAGGCGCGAGGTGCGATGCGTGGTCATTCCACGTGAGCGCCGAGCAACGCCGTATGAAAGCATTTTGAGCGCAACCTTCCAGGGCCGGCCCCG
>JBOHZW010000133.1:0-6028 GCA_050738715.1 Steroidobacteraceae bacterium
CACTAGGCGCGCGTGCGCCTCGCTCGGATTGGGGTTGGTTGCGGCGCTGGGTTTCGGTCCGGCCGCGCTGGCGCAGATCACCGGCGCCGCTCCCGGGCGCTTCGTCGATGTCATCGAGGTCGAGGACCACGACGACCAGGCCGACATTGTCGTGCAGTTCACGTGCTCGCTGCGCTACATCACGCACCTGCCGGCCTCCGAGGGCAAGGAACTGCGGATCCAGCTCCAGCCGCTCGGCGATTGCCAGTTTGCGCGCGGTGCGCAGGTGCTTGGCGAACTGCCGCCCGTTTCCGGCGGTGCACACATCGTCGACGCGGCGCGTGTCGAGTCCGACGTGCCCGGCCAGGTCACGCTGGTGTTCGACTTCCGCAAAGGCGAGCACTACGTGCTGGCGCAGGGCGTCGATACGCGCGGCCTGCGCCTCAGGCTCATTGATCGCGCCCGCGGGCGCGGCAAGGTCCTGGTGAACGAGCCCGCGGGACCGGCGAGCACCTACGCCGTCAACCTGGAGTCGCAACCCAAGGATTTCACGCCCGACGCGCTGCAGCTGGCGCGCGATCGGCTCAAGGCGCCGGTATTCGTCAGCCAGGCGGTGGTGGACGAGGAAACCTGGTACCGGCTGCGCGCCGGACCGTACGACAAACGCAGTGATGCCGACCGGGTTCTCAACGCGGCGCTGGTCGAATATCCGCGCGCGTGGTTGGCCATCGCCGATGAGGTAGCCTCGGCGGCCGGCGGCGGCGAAGCACTGCCGGCGGTGGAGCGCATCGGAACCGATGCCGCGCTCATGCCGGCCGAACTCGACAAGCTGGTCGCGGATGCGCGCGCGGCCATGACGGCCCGCAACTATCCGCTGGCGATCACCACGTTGACGAAGCTCCAGCGCCAGCCCGAGTTCCCGCAACGCGCCGCGATGCAGGAACTGCTGGGCCTCGCGCGCGAGCGCTCCGGGCAGCTGGCGCATGCCAAGGCGGAATACGAAGAGTACCTGCGCCGCTATCCGGCGGGCGAGGCCGCCGAGCGCATCACGCGGCGCCTGGTCACGCTGCGCGCGGCATCGACCGCGGCCCGCACCGGCACCGGTGGCGGAGGCACAGAGTCCACGGGATGGACCATCAACGGCGGTGTCGCGCAAATGTACCGCTACGACGGCACGAGCGTACGGAATACCGCGACTCCCGGCACCAACGTCGTGCCCAACGACAGCCAGACGCAGCAGCAGAATTCGCTCTACAACGACATCGATGTGCTAGCCAGGCGCCGCGGCGAGCGCTTCGACATGACCGCGCGCGTCAGCGCCGGCTACGCGAAGAACTTCGCGGGCAGTTCCGCGACCAGCGCGGATGACTCAACACGACGCATCAGCGTGGCCTCGTTCGAATTTGCCGACCGGCAATGGGGTCTGCTCGCGCGCATCGGCCGGCAGTCACAGAACAGCGGCGGCGTGCTCGGCACTTTCGATGGCGCTTTCGCTTCGTGGCAGATGCTGCCTTCGCTGGGCCTGAACGTGGCGGCGGGGTATCCCGTCGAACAGACCAACGGCGGCATCGAGCGCCAGCGCAGCTTCTGGGCGGTGGCGGTGCCGTATGCGCGGCCGGGCGCACACTGGGACGCGAGCATTTTTTTCGCGCAACAGCGCTTCGACGGGCTCACCGACCGGCGCGGCACCGGCTTCGAGGCGCGGTTACTGCTGCCACGCAGTTCACTGACCGTGCTGTACGATTACGACGTCTATTTCAAATCGCTGAACGCCGCGGCGCTGCTCGGGACGATGCAGTTGCCGGACCGCTGGAGCCTGAGTTTCGATGCCGAGAAGCGCAACGCGCCGGTCATTTCGCTGCGCAACGCGCTCATTGGGCAGAATGCCACCAGCATCGCAGACTTGCAGACCGTGTTCTCCGACGACGAGATCCTGCAGGCCTCGCGCGATCGCACCGCGGTCTCTGCCAACTACAGCCTGACCGCGACGCGCCCGCTCGGGCAGCGCTACCAGTTCTCGGCGACCATCGATGCCGCGAAGATCGCCGCCACGCCTGCCTCCGTCGGCGTGCCCGCGCAGCCGGGCACCGGCATGACACTGGCGTACCAGGCGCAGATTTACGGTTCCAATTTGTGGCGAAACGGCGATTTCAGCGTGCTGAGCCTCGCCTACGCCGATACCGAGACGGGGAAGATCGCCTCGATCGCCGCGACGACGCGCGTGCCGGTCGGTGGTGACTGGCGGCTGGGCCCGCGGCTGACAATCGACCGACGCCAGCTGGTCAGCGACGACAGCACCGAGCTCTCGTTCCTCCCTTCGGTGCTGCTCGATTACCAGCATGGGCGCCGGCTGTTGCAGTTCGAAGCCGGCGGCCAGATCGGCAAGCGTGACTCAACGCTGCAGACGCAAAATTCGAAGCGCTACTATGTGAGCCTCGCCTACCGGATCGGATTCTGATGGATCTGCGCAATGGCTCGCTCCGCGCCCTGTGTTTGACGGCGCTGCTCGCCGGCGTCAGCGGTTACGCCCGCTCGCCCGCGCCGCAGCCCGAGGAATACCTCGACGAGCAGACCGGGGCCACAATCGACATCGTCGACGCGCCGATCGTGTTTGCGCGCGAGCGCACCGAACGCGCCGCGAACCTGCGCGACTACGTTACGCTGGCCGCAGCCTCGGTGAACCGCGGTGGCAAGCTCGAATACGTGCTGGTGGCGTATATCTGGTCGACGCTCGATCCGCGCTTTGCGCCTGCGGCGGCCGCTGCCGATTCGATCCTGCTCATCGCCGACGATCGCCGCATCCGGCTCGATGCGAACGGCAAGACGCCATCCGATCTCGGCATTGCACGGCCCGTGCACGCTCCGCCGGGGCAGGACATCAAGCCGTTGGTGTTCCCGACCGATTTGGCCGTGCTGCGCTTCATCGCCGCCGCGCGCAGCCTTGCGGTGCAGACGCAGTTTGGCGACGACACGGTGACCTATGATCTGTGGGACGACAAGCGCCGCGCGCTCGACCGGTACGTGCGCTTCATGGACGGCGAGCGCTGAGGACTCAGAACGCGAAGTAGGGCCCGGTCGAACCGCCGGCCGACTGGCCTTCGATCGCGACGTATACGCTGCGGCCATAGAAGAACGGCAGGCCCCAGTCGAAGGCCGTGGCATCGCCGAGTGGACCCGCGATGTTTCCGAATGCGTTGTAGGTCGGTTGCGCCTGCAGCAGCGCGAGTCCGTCGTCCACGGAAAAATCGACCTGCACGTTGCTGCCATTGCTTCCCTGCACGCTGGCCGACAGCGCCAGCGGCGCCGCTGTTCCCGGGCAGTAGAGCCCACCGGCCACGGAAGCGGAGTCGCAAGCCGGAATCGCGTCATCGAAGTAGATGCCCTTGGAAGCCGAATCGATGTAGCTGTGCGCAAGCGTGGCTCCGTTGAAGGTCGTGATCAGGAAACCCGTGGCGGGATCGACTGCGAGCACGGTGGCGCCGCCCAGCACATTGTTGCCTGCCGTGCCGATGCCCAGCACCAGCGAACCGCGCGCACCGAACGCGCCGCCCGCGGCGACCGACGGCAGTTCGATGACCACGCCGTTGTTGTTGTTGGCGAAGTGGTAGACGACGTTCTGCACCTGCAGGTCCGTGTTGAGCGTCTCGCCGCTGCAGCTCGTGCCACAGGTGTAATACTGGTAGATGTCGCCCGCGCTCGGCGGCGTCGTGCAGCCCGCGCCGCAGTCCTCGCGGAATACACCGACGCCGAGGATGCCGTTGGCGTTGAGGGCGGCCACCGAATCGCCCGGTGGCAGCGGGTTGGCGCTCTGTGCGCGCGTACATTCATCCGGCGCGGCCGGCGCGGCGGAATCGCCGATCAGCTGTACGGGCAGGTCGGCAGCCTTGCCGTCGGCGATGTGCACGTCGGCGTTGCGCACGCTGCCCCACAGGTAGCTGTCGGCGAAATCGAGGCACTCAAACAGCGGCTGGCTGGCCAGGTCCATTTCCTGCGGCAGCGACAGCGAGGTGTTGACCACGGAGGCGAGTAGCCGCAGTCCGACCGAGCCGGTGTCGAGCAGCACGTGGTCGACGACCTGGCAGTTCGTCATCGAACCGGGCTGGCAGATCGTGACCGAAACGTAGGCGGAGTTGATGCCATTGACGGCGGCGCCGGGCCCGCCGTCAACCGTGATCGGCGCGACATTGCTGCCTGGCACCGGAGTTGCGCCACCGCTTCCAAGGTCGCCGCCGCAGGCCGCGAGCACCAAGGCTGCGGCGGTTGCCGCAATTTTCCCAGCAAGGCGCAAAACTGGACAGGCAGCGCTTCGGGTCATATGCACATTGTCCATCAAACCGCGCCGCCGCAGCGCCTGTCGTTGTCGAACGACAGCGCCGCGCGCCGCGCGGTTGTTCAGCCGACTGCGGCCGCCGAATCGCCGCTGCGCGCGATGCGCCGGCGGTCCTGCTCGCGCAGCATGCGCTTGCGGATGCGGATGCTCTCGGGCGTCACCTCGACCAGCTCGTCGTCGGCGATGAATTCGACCGCGTATTCCAGCGTCAGCTTGATCGGGGGCGTCAGCAGCAGCGCGTCGTCCTTGCCGGCAGCACGGATGTTGGTGAGCTTCTTGGTCTTGATGGGGTTCACGACCAGGTCGTTGTCACGGCTGTGGATGCCGATGACCATGCCCTCGTACACCTTGTCGCCGTGGCTGACGAACATGCGGCCTCGCTCCTGCAGTGCGAAGATCGAATAGGCAACCGCCTCGCCGTTCTCGTTGCTGATCAGCACGCCGTTGTGGCGATCAGGGATCTCGCCCTTGACCTCATCGAATCCGTCGAAGATGTGGCTGATCAGGCCCGTGCCGCGCGTCATCGTCATGAACTCGCCCTGGAAGCCGATGAGGCCGCGCGCGGGAATGCGGTACTCAAGCCGCACGCGGCCCTGCGCGTCGATGACCATGTCGGTCAGCTCTGCGCGACGCGTGCCGAGCGCTTCCATCACTGCGCCCTGGCAATCGGTGTCGATGTCGACAGTGAGCGCTTCGAACGGTTCGAGCGTGCGCCCATCGACGATCTTCTTCAGCACCTGCGGCTTGCCGACCGCGAGCTCAAAGCCCTCGCGGCGCATGTTTTCCACGAGGATCGTCAGGTGCAGCTCGCCGCGCCCCGATACGGTGAAGACATCGGGTTCGTCTGTCTCATCGACGCGCAGCGCGACGTTGCTTTGCAGTTCGCGCATCAATCGTTCGCGGATCTGCCGGCTGGTGACGAATTTGCCTTCGCGGCCGGCCAGCGGCGAGGTGTTGACCTGGAAGTTCATCGCCAGTGTCGGTTCATCGACCTGGATCGGCGGCAGCCCTTCAGCCCCTTCCACGTCGCACACGGTGAGGCCGATATTGATGTCCTCGATGCCGGTCAGTGCGACGATGTCGCCGGCTGAGGCTTCCTCGACGCTTTCACGCTGCAGTCCCTTGAATGTCAGCACCTGCGCGACCTTGGCAAGGCCCCGGTCCTCGTCGCCGTAACGCAGCGTGACCTGGCGCCCGGCGCGCAGCGTGCCGCGGCGGATGCGGCCAATTCCGATGCGCCCGACGTAGGAATTATAGTCCAGGGTCGAAATTTGAAGCTGCAGCGGACCATCCGCCTCGCTTTTAGGCTGCGGCACGTATTGCAGCACGGCCTCGAACAGCGCGGTCATGTCGCTCTCGACGCGCGTCGGGTCGAGACTCGCCCAGCCCTGCAGTGCCGAGGCGTAGATCACCGGGAAATCGAGTTGCTCATCGGTGGCGCCGAGCTTGTCGAACAGGTCGAAGGTCTGGTCGACGACCCAACCGGGACGCGAGCCAGGGCGATCAACTTTGTTCACTACGACGATCGCCTTGTGACCGAGCGCCAAGGCCTTGCGCGTCACGAAACGCGTTTGCGGCATTGGCCCCTCGACGGCATCGACGAGGATCAGCACGCCATCGACCATCGACAGCACGCGTTCCACTTCGCCGCCAAAGTCCGCGTGACCCGGCGTATCCACCACATTGATGCGAAAGCCGCCGTATTCGATCGCGCAGTTC
>JBOHZW010000134.1:0-5712 GCA_050738715.1 Steroidobacteraceae bacterium
CGGCGGCAGCCGTGGCAGATGTCGAACACGCGCTCGAGCTCCTGCTCGAGCGCGTGTTCGTCATGGAAAGACGGATCGCGCCAGTTCAGCGGATGGCGGGTGGGGGCCTCGAGACTGCCTTCGCCGCTCACCGGCCGTTACAGGCCGTCGAGTGCTTTCTGGAAGCGATTGGCGTGCGATCGCTCGGCCTTCGCCAACGTCTCGAACCAGTCGGCGATTTCCGCAAAACCCTCGGCGCGCGCGGCCTTGGCCATGCCCGGATACATATCTGAGTATTCGTGCGTCTCGCCGTGGATCGCCGCCTTCAGGTTGGCCGAGGTCTCGCCGATCGGCAGCCCGGTGGCCGGGTCGCCCACTTCCTCGAGATATTCGAGGTGCCCATGTGCATGGCCGGTCTCGCCTTCGGCGGTCGAACGGAACACGGCCGAGACGTCGTTGTAGCCCTCGACATCGGCCTTGGCTGCGAAATACAGGTATCGGCGATTCGCCTGGGATTCGCCGGCAAATGCGGCCTTCAGGTTCTCTTCGGTCTTGCTACCCTTGAGATTCATGGTCTGTCCCTCATGCCTGCTGTAATTTAGACTAAGTCTAATCGCGCTCCACTTTACGATTGCAGGGGCGGTCCGTCAACCGCGTTTGACCCCCACCGGCATCGCCACTAGGGTATCCAACAACGTGTCACGTAAACCCAAGGAACCCGGATTCGAGGACACGCTGGCCGAGCTGGAAACGCTGGTTGCGCGCATGGAAGCCGGAAGCCTGCCTCTCGATGAAGCGCTGCGCAATTTCGAGCGCGGCGTGCAGCTGACGCGCGAATGCCAGGCCGCGCTGCAGCAGGCCCAACAACGCGTGCAGATGCTGACCGAACTGCGCAGCGACGCCGCCCTGCAGGATTTCACCGCGCCCGGCGCCGGAACGGAACCCTAGAGAGCCTGCATCCTGGACCCACAGGCCGACCTCGATCCTGCCGACTTCCAGCGGCGCGTACGCGCCGCGCAGCAACGCGTGGAACCCGCGCTGCTGCACGCATTGAGCGGCGCCGACAATGCGGCCGCACGATTGCAGGAGGCGATGCGCTACAGCGTGCTGGGCGGCGGCAAGCGGCTACGGCCACTGCTGGTTTACATCACCGGCGACGCGCTCGGCGCGCGGCCGGAAGATCTCGACGCGCCCGCGGCGGCAGTGGAGCTCATCCACGCCTACAGCCTGATCCACGACGACCTGCCCGCGATGGATGACGATGACTTGCGGCGCGGGCGACCGACTTGCCATCGCGCGTTCGACGAAGGCACAGCGATCCTGGCGGGCGATGCGCTGCAGGCACTGGCGTTTGCGGTGCTTGCGTCGCCCACGAATGCACTCGCCGACGCGACGCGCGTGCGCATGCTGACGGTGCTCGCCGACGCGATCGGGCTGGCCGGCATGGCCGGCGGCCAGGCGATCGATCTTGAAGCGGCCGGCGGCGCGAGCGATCCCGCGCGCATCGAGCTGATGCACCGTCGCAAGACCGGTGCGTTGATTCGCGCCAGCGTGGAACTGGGCGCACTCGCTGCGGGCCTTGACGATGAGACTGCGCTGGCCGCGCTGCGGCGGTATGGCGATGAAATTGGCCTCGCGTTCCAGATCCAGGATGACATCCTCGACGTCACCGGCGACACCGAAGTGCTCGGCAAGCGCGCCGGAGCGGATGCGGCGCGCGGTAAGCCCAACTATCCGAGCGTGTTCGGACTGGCGCGCACGCGCGAGCTCGCCCTCGACCACCGCGATCGCGCACTCGACGCGCTGGGCGGGCTCGGGCATGCCGCAGCGCCACTCGGTGCGCTGGCGTACTACGTCGTGGACCGCGTGCAGTAGACTTGCGGGCAATGGACGCTCCAAAGGATCCGCAAGCGCTACTGGGAGCGATCAATTCGCCCGCGGACCTGCGTGCGCTACCCGAACGGAGCCTGCGTGAGCTGGCCGCCGAACTGCGCGAGTTCCTGATCCAGACCGTCAGCACGCGCGGCGGCCATTTTGCCGCGGGTCTCGGCACTGTCGAACTGACCATCGCGCTGCACTACGTTTTCGACACGCCGCATGATCGCCTGGTGTGGGACGTCGGCCATCAGGCGTATCCACACAAGGTGCTGACCGGCAGGCGCGATGCGTTGCACACAATCAAGCAACATGGCGGACTTGCGCCATTTCCGAATCGCACCGAGAGCAAATTCGACACCTTTGGCGTCGGGCATTCGAGCACCTCGATCAGCGCGGCGCTCGGCATGGCGCTCGCCTCGGCTGCGCAAGGCGTCGAGCGCCGCGTGGTTGCGATCATCGGCGACGGTGCGCTGAGCGCCGGCATGGCCTTCGAGGCGCTCAACCACGCCGGGAGCTTGCCCGCCAACCTGCTGGTGATCCTGAACGACAACGACATGTCGATCTCGGAAAACGTCGGCGCGATGTCGAAGTACCTGGCGCGCGTGCTGTCGGGCCGTTTCTACGCGCATTTGCGCGAGGGCGGCAAGCGCGTGCTGCGGCGCATGCCGCACATCCGCGAGTTCGCGCGCCGCTCCGAGGAACACGTCAAGGGCATGTGGCTGCCCGGCACGGTATTCGAGGAAATGGGTTTCAACTATATCGGGCCTATCGACGGGCACGACCTTCCGGGACTGGTGCGCACGTTGCGGAACCTGCGCGACCTGCGCGGCCCGCAGTTCCTGCATGTCGTCACGCAGAAGGGCAAGGGCTATGCGCCGGCAGAGGCCGATCCGATCACATGGCACGGCCCGGGGCCATTCGACCCGCTCACCGGCCAGATGATCAAGGGCAAGACCACAGGGCCGTCCTATTCGCAGGTCTTCGGCGACTGGCTCTGCGACGAGGCGGCGCGCGATCCGAATCTGGTCGCGATCACGCCGGCGATGCGCGAGGGCTCGGGACTGGTGGAATTTTCGAAGCGCTATCCCGATCGCTATTTCGATGTCGCGATCGCGGAGCAGCACGCGGTTACCTTCGCCGCCGGACTCGCCTGCGAAGGCTTGAAGCCCGTCGTCGCGATTTATTCCACGTTCCTGCAGCGCGGCTACGATCAGTTGGTCCACGACGTCGCGCTGCAAAACCTGCCGGTCGTGTTTGCGCTCGATCGCGCCGGTGTCGTCGGCGGCGACGGCGCAACGCATAACGGCAGCTTCGACTACAGTTTCGTGCGCTGCATTCCGAACATGCTGGTCATGGCGCCAGCGGACGAGAATGAATGCCGGCAGATGCTGCACACCGCCTACACCGCCAGCGCGCCGTCGGTGGTGCGCTATCCGCGCGGCCAGGGTCCCGGTGTCGCCATCGAGCGCGCGCTGACCGCGCTACCGCTGGGCCGCGCGCAAATCAGGCGCCGCGGCGAAAGTGGGTTGCTGCTGCTCTCATTCGGCACGATGCTCGAGTCCGCGCTGGTAGCCGGCGATCGTCTCGATGCCACCGTCGTAAACATGCGTTTTGTCAAACCGCTCGACGAAGCGCTGCTGCGCGAACTCGTGCCGCAGCACGCGGCCTGGGCGACGCTCGAGGAAAATACCGTCGCCGGCGGCGCCGGCAGTGCCGTGGCCGAACTGCTTGATGCCGCCGCGCTCAACCAGCCGCGTTTGCATATCGGCCTGCCCGACCGGTTCATCGAGCATGGCAGTCGTGAGCAATGTCTGACAGACGCAGGCCTGGATACGCCCGCGGTGATCGCGGCGATCGAGCGTTGGTGGTTGCCGCAGGCCCGCATCTTGAATAGCACCCGCGCCGCCACCAGAATGGCTGGCGGGGCCCATTCCGGACCCTCTTGAAGCGCACGAGGCCGATCCATGGACATCGCGGTGGTCGAACGGGAACGCAGCAAGGGTGCGGTCGAGGACGTGCAGAGCCGCGCCGACACGCGTCATATTGCAATCGACCGCGTCGGCATCAAGGACATCCGCCATCCGGTGCGAGTCAAGGACCGTTCTGACGGCGAGCAGCACACGGTTGCGACGTTCAACATGTACGTCAACCTGCCGCACAACTTCAAGGGCACGCACATGTCGCGCTTCGTCGAAGTGCTGCACCATGCGCGCGAGATCTCGGTCGATTCCTTCCGCACGATGCTGGTCGAGATGACCAAGCGCCTTGATGCGGATGCCGGCCACATCGAAATGCGCTTCCCGTATTTCGTCAGCAAGCGCGCGCCGATCTCCGGCGTCGAGAGCCTGATGGACTACGAAGCCGCGCTGATCGGCGAGTGCCGCAATGGCGAAACGACGATGTGGGTGCGTGTCGTGGTGCCGGTGACGAGCCTCTGTCCCTGTTCGAAGAAGATCTCCGAGCGCGGCGCGCACAACCAGCGCTCGCACGTCACGATCAAGGCGCGCATACACGAGCACATGTGGATCGAGGAGCTGATCGACGTGGCCGAGTCCGAGGCCTCATGCGAACTGTACGGAATCCTCAAGCGCCCCGATGAGAAGTACGTGACCGAGCGCGCCTACGACAACCCCAAGTTCGTCGAGGACATGGTGCGCGATGTCGCGATGCGCCTCGATGCCGAAGCGCGCATCGGTGCCTATGTCGTCGAGAGCGAGAACTTCGAATCGATCCACAACCACTCGGCCTATGCGCTGATCGAGCGCGACAAGCAGAAACAGGGATAAGACGCGGGTACGGCCGCACGCCGCACTCATCGGCGCGCCGAGCGCGGCCGTCGGCGGCGTCCAGTGCGTGATTGCAATCCGCGCTGACTCCATTGGGCCAAGCCGCCAGGCCGCGCGAGGGAATGGCGGGAATTGCCGTCTGCGGCAATTCCCGATCCACGCGCCACCAGAGCGACGCGCTGAATACAGAAGCGGGCACGCCGCCAGCGAACAATCAGCTCGCGCGGAACTCCACGCCCTGCAGCCGCCCGATCAGCGCGCGCAGGAACACGCGGTTAAAGCGCAGCTGGCACGAAGCCGATACCTGCTCGAGCAGCGTGGAACTCACCTTGATGACGGTGACATCGCCGGCCGCGCGGATCGTCGCGTTGCGCTTGGCGCCCTGCACGTAGCTGGTCTCGCCGAAGCATTCGCCCGTCGAAAGCAGCCCGACCGAAGCGCCATTGCGTTCGACGGCGCAGTTGCCGGTGACCAGGATGTAGAAGCGATCGTCCATCTCGCCTTCCTTGACGATTTCTTCACCGCTGGCGTAGTCCTGCCAGTGGCTGGCGCGCATCACCTCGGCAATCTCCGCGTGCGAAAACTCGTGGAAGAATTTCAGCCGGCGCAGCATGCCAAACTGCTCCTGCTGGTTCATGCTTGAATTCTGCTGGCGCAGTTTCTGGTGGACGCGCGTCAGCTCGGCGGCCAGGTCGAGGCCGCTCTTCTGGCGGCGCGCCGGTTCCTTCAGCATCGCGGTGGCGACGACAACCTCGAGTTCCTCGGGCACGTCGCTCCGCAGCGTATGGATCGGCGGTGGCGTCGCGTAGACAATCTGGTGCAGGAGCTTCGCAAGGTTGCCGGCGCGGAACGGCCGGTTGCCGGTCAGCAATTCGTACATCACCGCGCCGAGCGAGTAAAGGTCCGAAGCATTGGTGAGCTCGAGGCTCTGCACTTGCTCGGGCGACATGTAGCTCGGCGATCCGGCAATACCTTCGATGCGCGAGATATCGGAGTCCGCCACCAGCGCGATACCGAAATCGATGATGCGCACGTCGCTATCCTGCGTGAGCATGATGTTCGAGGGCTT
>JBOHZW010000135.1:0-7199 GCA_050738715.1 Steroidobacteraceae bacterium
AGGCCGAGGTGCAGGTAGTTCGGCCCCCAGGAATTGCGGCGCGCCGTGAACACAAGGCCGGTCACGCCTTGCGGCGTGCGATCGACGCGATAGTCGAGCAACTCGAGGTTGCCCTGCCCGTAGATCGTCTTGATGCGCTCTTCGATCACGTCCGGATCGAGCGGTTTGCCAATCTGATCGGCAAACACGGCATTCAGCAATGTCTGGTAGCGCCTCGACCCTGCATCGGCGGCGATGAACTGCACGGTGGGCAGTGCCGCCACAGGGACGGCCGGCATCACGGCGGGCGCTGCATCCGCGGCGGCCGCGCCCGGTGTCGTGGGTTCGCTCGCGGCCAACGCCACGAGCCGCGCTTGCAGCTCGCGCGCCGAGGCGACACCCAGTGCTACAGAGGCTGTGACCCCGTTGAAGTCATATGAGGAGCGCTGGCCGAGCGCCGGCTGCAGCAACACGTCGCGCGGGCCCAATGTCGCGAGCTGTCGCTCAACGTCCCGGCGCACCAGGATCGCAAGCGCCTGGTTCGACACGCTGGCCAATGTATTGAGACGATCACGCGGCTGCAGCGGAAAGCCCGCGTCAACGACGATCAGCACATCGACGCCCATCGCGCGCGCCACGTCGATCGGCAGGTTTTCGGTCAGGCCGCCATCGACGAGCAATCGGCCATCGCGCTCCACCGGAGCGAACAATCCCGGCGCAGACATGCTGGCGCGCAACGCGGTGGTGAGATCGCCGGAATCCATGACGATGCTGGCGCCGGTCTCGAGATCGGTCGCAACCGCGCGGAACGGAATGCGCAGGTCATCAAAGCGTGTCACGGTGGCGACCGGGAGCGTCGCGCGCCTGATCAATTGCGTGAGCTTCTCACCCTGCACGAGACCGGTGGGAATCTGGAGCTTCCGGCCCTGTACGCCGAGAGGCAGATTGACCTGGAAATCGTGCTCTTCCTGCTTGCGCCGGAAACCGAGCTCGGCGCGCGGTGGCCGGTCGCGGAATGCGTCCTGCCAATCGACCGACGCCAACAATCGCTCGATTTCCCGGCCTGACATGCCACTGGCGTACAGGCCGCCGACCACCGCGCCCATGCTGGTGCCTGCGATCGCATCGACGCGCAGGTGCAGGTCATCGAGCACTTCGAGCACGCCGGCGTGCGCCATGCCGCGCGCGCCACCGCCGGAGAGCACGAGCCCGATGCGGGGACGCGCACCCTGTGGCTGGGCCGCCTGCGCTATGGCGGCAGCCGCGGACTGCGACGGGTTTGTTGTGGCCGGTGGTTGCGAGTCAGCCGGCGGCGGCTCCGCGACGGCCACACCCGCCAGCAACAGTCCGCCGAGGAAGAGTGCCGTGAGGCGCATGAGGCTCCAGAGCCTGATCGTCTAGCGGACACGCACGCGGCGTGGATCGAAGCGCGGCTTCGGAAATTGCGGCGCCAAGGCGCGCAGGGTCTCCACCATGATTTGCGCCACCGCCAGGTCGCGCAGCCACTTGTGATCGCCGGGCACCACGTACCATGGTGCGAATGGCGTGCTGCACAGTCCGAGCATGTCGCCATATGCCTTGCCGTACTCGTCCCACTGCCCGCGCTTGACCAGGTCCTGCGGATCGAATTTCCATTGCTTGCGCGGATCGCGAACGCGGTCCTCGAATCGGCGGCGCTGTTCGCCACGGCTGATGTGCAAGAACAGCTTGATCACCTGGATCCCGCTCTCGACCAGCATGCGCTCGAACTCGTTGATCTGCTGGTAGCGCGCCTGCCAGACCGGTTTAGGCACCAGGCCGTCGACGCGCACGACCAGCACGTCTTCATAGTGCGAGCGATTGAAGACCGCGATCTCGCCACGCGGCGGCACGTGCTGATGGATGCGCCACAGATAGTCGTGCCGCAGCTCCTCGGCGTTGGGCGCCTTGAAGGAGCGCACCGCGCAACCCTGCGGATTGAACGCGGAGAACACGTGGCGGACCGTGCTGTCCTTGCCGCCGCCGTCGATCGCCTGCAGCACGACCAGCACGCCGTGGCGCCCTTCCGCGTAGAGCTTGTACTGCAGTTCGCCAAGCTCCGCGGTCAGGCGTGAAGTCGCTGCGCGAGCAGCATTCTCATCCCAACCATATTTGCGGCCGGCTGCGGAATTGCGCAGCTTGACGCGTTTGCCGCCATTGACGCGCAATTTGCGGGGCAGATCAGTGCGCAGCGGGCTGGAGCTTTTCATATCGCGCAGTGTGCCGCAGTTGGCCGTTGCCGCGCCAGCATTGGGCAGGACACTGCCGGCAAAGGCTCCTGTGTTAGCATTTCGCAGCCTCGATGCCCCGCTGCTTGAAGGGAATGCAACCACGCCATGGCGATCACCGCGAAACCCACGCCGCCCCCTGCGGGCCAGAAAATAACCATCAGCGGCACACGCCTGCAGGTGCCCGACCGCCCGATTATTCCGTTCATCGAAGGCGATGGCACTGGACGAGACATCTGGCGAGCGAGCGTGCGTGTGCTCGATGCCGCCGTGGCCAAGGCTTATGCGGGAAAGCGCAAGCTGGAATGGATGGAGGTCTACGCCGGCGAGAAGAGCTACCAGGCCTTCAACAGCTGGCTGCCCGATGAGACCATCGCCGCCTGCCGCGAATACCTGGTTTCGATCAAGGGACCGTTGACGACGCCCGTGGGTGGCGGCATTCGCTCGCTGAACGTCGCGGTGCGCCAGTTGCTCGATTTGTACGTATGCCTGCGGCCGGTTCGCTGGTTCAAGGGCGTGCCCTCGCCGGTCAAGGCGCCCGAGAAGGTCAACATGGTGATCTTCCGCGAGAACACTGAAGATCTTTACTCCGGCATCGAGTTCGAAGAGGGGTCGGAAGACAATCGCAAGTTCCTCGCCTACCTGAAGGAAAACTTCCCAAAGCACTACGCGCGCATCCGCTTTCCCGAAAGTTCCGGCATCGGCATCAAGAACGTGTCGCGCGAAGGCACCGAGCGATTATTCCGCTCGGCTGTGGAATACGCGATTGCCAACAAACGCCGCAGCGTCACGATCGTGCACAAGGGCAACATCCTGAAGTTCACCGAGGGCGCGTTTCGCAGCTGGGCGTACGCGCTCGCGGAACGTGAGTTCGGCGACCGCGTCTACACCTGGCCGCAGTGGGAACGCACCAAGGCGGCACAGGGCGAAGCGGCCGCGAACGCCGAACAGAAAACCGCGCTCGAGGGAGGCCGCATCCTGATCAAGGACGCAATCGCTGACATCACGCTGCAACAGGTGCTGACTCGTGCTGAGGAGTTCGACGTGGTCGCCACGCTGAACCTCAATGGCGACTACCTGTCCGACGCGCTGGCCGCCCAGGTTGGCGGAATAGGCATCGCGCCGGGCGCCAACATCAACTACCAGACCGGGCATGCGGTGTTCGAAGCCACGCACGGCACGGCTCCGAAGTACGCCGACCTCGACCAGGTGAACCCGGGTTCCGTGATTCTCTCGGGCGAAATGCTGCTGCGTTATCTCGGTTGGGTTGAAGCGGCCGATGCGATCATCTCCGCGATGGACAAGACCATCGCCCAGAAGACCGTCACCTACGATTTCGCGCGCATGATGCCTGGGGCGAAGCAGCTCAAGTGCAGTGAGTTCGGTGACGCGCTGATCGCGAATCTCTGATAGAAACGTAGCGATCGAGCTGGGCCTGCTGCAGTTCCTGCAGCGCGTCAGGCTTGTTTTAGCGCCTGCGCAAGGTCCGCGAGCAAATCATCGGGGCTCTCGAGGCCGATCGACAATCGCACCGTGCCCGCACCGATGCCGGCGACTCGCTGCTGCTCCGCGTCGAGATCGTGTGCACCGAGCAACTGTGGCGGCAGCACCAGCGAATCAGTGGCGCCGAGGCTTGCGGCCATCGCAAACAGCTTGACCGATTCGGCGAAGCGCCGCCCGGCTTCGCCGCCACCGCGTAGGTCAAAACTCACAACCGCGCCGAAATCACTCAGTTGCTCGCGCGCCAGCGCGTGTCCGGCGTCCGAAGCCAGTCCAGGATAGTGCACCTTTTCAACGGCCGGATGCGCGACCAGGAACTCAGCGACGCGCTGCGCGTTGGCGCTCTGCTCGCGGTAGCGCACGAGGTAGGTCTTGAGCCCGCGCTGCACGAGGAATGCGGCGTGCGGATCGAGCGCATTGCCGAGCGCATTGAAATCCGGGCGCAGCTGCGCGATCAAATCAGCGTTGCCAATGACCGCACCGCCCATGACATCGCCATGGCCGGCGGCGAACTTGGTCAGGCTATGCAGGTAAAGGTCGATGTCGAACTGCCCCTGCTGGTGCGGACCGGCGAGCGTGTTATCCAGCAGCGTCAGCGCGCCGTGCGCGCGCGCGAGGCTTGCGATAGCGGCAACGTCGGCGACACGCAGCATCGGGTTGGTCGGGCTTTCGAACACGACCAGCCGCGTCGGCGTCGACTCCAGCGCGCGCTCGATTCCTGGCAGGTCGTTGACTGACAACAATGTATTTGTTACGCCGAACTTGCCGAGCAGCCGGCGGATCATTTTTCGGGTCGGGGTGTACAGCTCAACGAAGCACAATACATGATCGCCCTGCTTCGTCAGCGACAGCAGCGTGCTCGACAGTACGCCGATGCCCGACGCGCACACCAGCGCATCATCGCGCCCCTGCAGCTGCGCCAGCGTCAGTTCGAGCTGGCGCGCGTTCGGATTCGATGAGCGCTGGTAGTTGAAGCCGGGCGATTTACCACGCCAATTGCGCACGCTTTCCTCAACTGTTTCGAACTCGAATTTCACGCTCTGGTAGATCGGCGTGACGACCGGACGGTTGCCCGGTGGAAGCTCCGCCTCGGGCGGGTGATTCAGGCGCGTGAATTTATCCATTAGCCTATTCTACGCCGTGACCCGGCCCACTGGCGCAGCCGCAGCGCGCCTCCGGCGAGCGTCTCGTCCCGCTTCGCAAAGCATAGCCGCAGCAGCGACATGCGCGGCGGGTCGCGATAGAACACCGACAGCGGGATGGTTGCAACGCCCGCCTCGTGGATCAGCGCGGATGCGAGCTCGACATCGTCGCGGGCGTCCAGCTCGGCGAAGTCCGCCAGCTGAAAATACGAACCCGCCGAGCGCAGCAGCTTGAGGCCGGTGCCCTCGAGGAGCGAGGCGAAGCGATCGCGTTTCGCCTGGAACCAGCCAGCGAGATCGGCGCCGCAAGCAGGGTGTTCGCGCAAATACGCGGCGATTGCGTGCTGGAAGCTGGTTGCGATCGTGAACGTGTTGTACTGGTGCACCTTGCGAAGTTCTGCGCTCAATGCGGGCGGCGCCACCGCGTAGCCGACACGCAATCCCGTCGCATGCAGCGTCTTGCCGAACGAGAACACTACCACGCTCCTTTCGCGCAGCTCCGGACGCGCGAGCACACTCTGGTGCCGCGCGCCGTCGTAGACCATATGTTCGTAGACCTCATCCGAGAGCACGCGGCAGTCGCGGTTGCGCAGCAGCTCGGCGAGCGTGTCCAGATCGTCAGCATCGAGGCAGCTGCAGGCGGGATTGTGCGGCGAATTGATGATGACGAGACGCGTGCGCTCATTGATCGCCGCACGCACCTGGTCCCAGTCAGGACGAAACCGCGGCGGCGCCATGGGTATATGCACACAGCGGGCGCCGGCGAGGCGAGCTGCAGGGTCATAGGAATCGTAGCTGGGATCGAACACCAGCACCTCATCGCCCGCTCCCGCCAGCGCCTGGATCGACGAATACAGCGCCTCGGTGGCCCCGAGCGTCACGGTGATCTCGTTACCGGCATCGACGTCGATGCCATACACGCGCTTGAGCTTCGCGGCAATCTGCTCCAGGAGCGCGGGAACGCCGGGCATCGGTGCGTACTGGTTATGGCCGTCCGCCATGGCCTGCTGCACCAGCTCGGTCAATCGCGGGTCGATTGGATAGTCGGGAAATCCCTGACCGAGGTTGATCGCGCCGCTTTCTGCGGCACAACGCGACATCACCGTGAACACAGTGGTACCGACGTCGGGAAGCTTGCTTGGTGCGGCGCGCGGCTCAGTCACTGTTGGCTTGCTGCATCTCGCGCACGCGCCGCTTCTCCTGGCGCTGCATGAAGATTGCCGAAAGCATGACGCCCGTGGCCACGATCAGCACCATGATCGTCGCCAACGCATTGACGGCGGGACTCACGCCGAGGCGCACTTTCGAGAAAATCACCATGGGCAATGTCGTCGAACTCGGGCCGGCGACGAATTGCGATATGACGACGTCGTCCCACGACAGCGTGAACGCCAGCAACCAGCCGGAAACCACCGCCGGCATGATCAGCGGCAGCGTAATGCGCCAGAACACTTTCGCCGGACGCGCGCCCAGGTCCATCGCAGCCTCTTCGAGCGAGTCGTCAAAGTTGGCGAGCCGCGACTGGATGATCACGGTGACATAGGCCATCGAGAAGGTTACGTGCGCAATGATGATCGTCGTCACGCCGCGCCCGGCCGGCCAACCGATCAGCTGCTCCATCGCGACGAACAGCAGCAGCATCGCGAGTCCAGTGATCACCTCGGGCATGACCAGCGGCGCGGTCGTCATTGCAGCGAGCAGCGTGCGGCCGCGAAAGCGCCCGAAGCGCGCGAGCACCAGTCCGGCGACCGTGCCGAGGACGACGGCGAGGCAGCCATTGATAGTTGCGATCTTGATCGATAGCCACGCCGCACCCATGATCTGGGCGTCGTGGAACAGCTGCCCATACCATTTCACGGTGGGCGAATTGGCGTGGTCCCACACCGTGACGAGCCGCGAGTAATTGAACGAATAGAACATCATCGACAGGATCGGCACGTACAGGAACAGGAAGCCGAAAATCAGCATCCCGGGTACGAAGATTTTTCGCCGGCCCATCATTTGTGCGCGAGCTCGCGGTTCTGGTAGCGCTGGAAAATCATGATCGGAATCACCAGCAGCAGCAGGATCGCAATGGCCACCGCGCTCGCGACCGGCCAGTCGCGGTTCTCGAAGAATTCATCCGACAGTACGCGCCCGATCATCAGCTGGTCGGTGCGCCCGAGGAGCGAGGGGATGACGTACTCGCCCACCGCCGGGATAAACACCAGCAGCGACCCGGCCACGATGCCGGGCATCGACAGCGGCAGCGTGATGCGCAGGAACGCCTTCCACGGCTTCGAACCCAGGTCGGCGGCGGCCTCGAGCAGCGTGCGGTCGTGCTTCTCGAGGT
>JBOHZW010000136.1:0-10089 GCA_050738715.1 Steroidobacteraceae bacterium
GTCGCTGCGCACCGTGCAGAGAGACTGGCTCAAGGCGCGCACCTGGCTGTATCGCGAGCTGGCTATTGCGCCAACGCCTGCTTGACCTCACGGGTCTCGGGATGATCCGAACCGAGTTGAGTCGATAACACGGCGACTGCCTGTTGCAACACCGCGCGGCCCGCGACCACATGGCCGCCGGCAATCAATGCTTGCCCGAGAAGGCCGCGCGCATGCGCCAGTTCCCAAGCCTTCGGTCCGGCCAGCTCTCGGATCGACACGGCTTCCGTCAGCAACTCGGCTGCGGAATCGTTCTCGTGCTGGCGCAGTCGGATGTTCGCCAGCAATTCCAATCCTTCGGCCAGCAAGGATTTCGCGGCCGGGCCCGCCTTGCGCAATGCCGCGATCGCACTGATCGCGGTCTGCTGTGCATCGCTTAAGTAGTCGGGGCCGCCGGCGGCCAGCTTGCAGCGCGCGTATCCGAGTCTTGCTCGCAATGTCACGGGGTGTGCATCGCCATATTGCGTATGCGCTGATTGCAGTGCGAACGACAGTGTGACCCGCGCGCCATCGAGATTACCGGCACTGATCTGCGCGTCGGCAAGGAACAACTCGTTCTGCAGTGTGAGGGGACTGTTCGCACCGGCAAACTGGGCGCCGAGCGTCGCAGCCTCGCGCAACACCGCCACCGCTTGTGGGCGCTCATCGAGAATCCACAGCGCGCGCCCGTAGTGGCCCATCGCGGCCGCCACGGCCGCGGAGTTTCCCGCCAGCGTTCGCTCGCGCTCGATCGCTCCGCGCAGCTGCTCGCTGGCCTCCTGGATGCGGCCGGTGCGCAATTCCAGCGAACCGAGATTGGCGCGGATGATCTGCGCATCGAGTCCGTCACCGAGTCCGATGGCTCGATAGATGTCGAGGGTTTCCCGATACGCTGCGAGCGCATCCTCCAGGCGGCCGGCCGCGGTCAGGGTGATGGCGAGGGAGTTATTTAGAGTTGCCGTCTCGCGATCGTTGCGACCGGAAAGCGCCGTGCGCTGCTCGATGGCCGCCTGGCTGGTGCGGATCGCTTCATCGAGGTTTCCCTGGGCACGCTGCAGCTTGGCGCGCGTACCCAGGGCTTCGAGTCTTTGCTCGGTGTATTGGCCGGGCACCGTGTTCCAGAAAGCCTGCGCCTCATCGAGCAACTGTGCGCAACGCGTCGCATGGCCGCGCAACAGCTCGATGTTGGCCAGCTTCTGGCGTGCATCCGCCAGGACGCCCGGGTCGGCGCCGGCAGAATATTTGGCCAGAAAACCCTCGAGCAGATTTCCCGCGCCCTCGACATCCTCGAGTGCGCCGTACAGGTCGGCCAGCGAGAGAACCAGTGGGCCGGCCAACGCGGGTTGCTCGCGATACTCATCGAGTACCCGCTGCGAGCTCAGGTCGATCATGCCTTTGGCCGTGGCTTTTTCACTGCCCTCGTCACTGATGGCCTTGCGGAAAATCCCGGTGAGGCCGTAGCGCACCGCCTCTTCGCGGGCGGCGTCGCGGCGCGCGATATCGCGTTCGATGTTGGCCCGGCGCGCCTGCCATGCGGCGATGCCAAGTCCCACCGCGAGCGATGCCATCACCAACAGCGTTGCGCCGACGGCGACGCGGTGGCGTTTCAAGGTGCGTCCCAGCACATACAGTTGGGCGCCGGAACGCGCTTGCACAGCCTCGCCCCGCAGATGACGCTCGATGTCCAGTTTCAGGGAGTCGGCCGTGACGTAACGCTGGGCCGGCTCCGCGCGCAGGGCCTTCGAGATGATGGCGTCGAGATCGCCGCGCAGCGCCTGCGCGTATACCGGTGACTTGTCGTTTCCCGCAGCCGCGACACTGGCCAATGGAGCGGGCTTTTCCAGCACGGCGCGTACCGCCTGCGCGATCGGCGCGCCGCTGCTGATCCAGGGAAGCCTTCCGGTCAGCAGTTCGAATAATAGACCGCCCAGTGCAAAAGTATCGGTTGCCGTGGTTACGGGCTTGCCCAGCAACTGTTCGGGTGCCGCGCTCGATGGGGTCAGTGGCGCCTGCGTCAGCGTATTCAGTTCCGCCGACTGACCGTCCAGGAGCTTCGCGATGCCGAAGTCCAGCACTTTCACCTGGCCGCCGGCGGTGACCAGGATGTTCGATGGCTTGAGATCGCGATGCACGATCAGGTTGCTGTGCGCATACGCCATCGCCTCGCAGACCTGCACCAGCAGATGCAGCCGCGTGGCGAGATCAGCGTTAATCGACGCGCAGTACTGCGTAATGGGCAGGCCCTGCACATACTCCATCACCATGTATGGACGGCCGTCGGGTGTTACCCCACCGTCCAGGAGACGGGCGATCGCCGGGTGCTCGAGACGCGCGAGCATCCTGCGCTCTGCATGAAAGCGCTCCAGCTCAGCCTGCGCCTCGCGCCGCAGCACCTTGATGGCGACGTGTTGATCGAAGTCACCCTGCGCGCGGACGGCCTCGTAGACCTCGCCCATGCCGCCGTGACCGATACGGCCGGTGATGCGCCAGCCACCCAGCAGGGCGTCGGTCAGATCATCATCATCGGCGGGGCCCGGGAGCGGTGCGGAAGCGGACAGGAAATCGCCGACAGATTGCGCGGCACGCAGGAAACTCTCGATCTCCAGACGCACCTCGGGGTCGGCAACCTTCAGGCTGAGCCAATGATCCCAGCGCGCCGACTCCGGCAGATCGAGCAGTGTGTCGACAAGAGCGTCGGCCTCGGCTCTTTGTTTTTCCGACAGCATGGGAGCGTTATAGCTTAGAACGTTGCTGCGTCAACATCTCTTACGTTGCGGCGCCTGTTGCGGCGCCCGGCGCTGGGAAGCCTCCGCAGGTGGGCGGAACGTCCTGGTTAATCTTGAACAGGGTTCCGCCCCATCCCTTGATGAGCGTGCCGTTGTTCTCGATCTGATATTTGAACAGCTTGAGGATCTTGTTGAGCAACTCCACGAGTGTGGCCGGCAGCCGATAGCCCACCCCGGAATCGACGGACGCACCGCCGCTGGCGATGTGGCAGTCGAAGGTCTCGGTGCCCGACTTGGCGACGTCGGCCGAGAAGGACACGCCCAGGTAGACGCCGGTCATGAAGCCAAATCCGCCGAGTCCGATCATCGGCGCGATTCTCATGCCGACGCCGATCCTGTTGATGCCGAGCGAGATGCCGCTGATGTTTCCTACGAGCGGCGAACCCTGCTGCGCAGGCGGGGTCTCATGCGAGTCGCTTCCGCCCTTGTAGCCCGCGAACAAGCTGCCATTCAGTCTCCATGAGCCGCTGCTGGTCAGCGTCGAGGTTTTCGCCGCGAAATTCGTGTGCAGGTTGAACGTGGTGCTGAAGCTCAGCGCAAGCGGCAATCCCGCGATCGGGCACGGCAGCGAAAAGTCGAGGGGCGTGGCCGTCGTGGCGTTGACGTTGATGTATTGATTGATGTCGCTCGTGGCTTCGATCGCGGCGCGCAACGTGGTGGACCCAGTGATCCGGATGCCGAAGGTCTTGACGCCCGAGCTGTCGATGTCCAGCAGGAAATCCACATGCGGCGCAGGCATCACCATTTGACCGTAGGCGTTGAACACGATGCCGTTCTTGACGTACGAGAAGTTGATGCCGATTCCGCCATCCGAGCCGATCGCAGGTGCCACTGCGAGGCCCGCTGACGGCAGATTGAGCGTTGGCATGTTCGAAGTGTCCGGCATCCACGGCCTTACGGTGGTCAGCGGCTTGTTGATCATGCTCGGCATCACCCCCACCGTCTTGATGAAGCCCGCGCGCGGGTACTGCGACTCTGATGGATCCGGAAAGAAACTGGCCGGCTGCTGCGCGGCATTGTGGTCGACAGTGTTGGGAAAATCCGGCGCCATGTAGATGATGAGGTCCTTCGGATTGAAATCGCTGTGCATCATGAAGGTGCCTTTCTTCACGATCTCCGTGATCTGCACCGGCGCAAGCTTCACCGTCACGATGCCGCCGTCCCGGGTCAATTGTGCGACGCGCCCGACCACGCGCCCCGTCGCGAAGATGATCTTGCCTTCTGCAAATTCGTTGACGTGCTCGGCCGCGGCGTCAAACGTGTAAGTCATGCCATCCGACTTGGCCTCGCGGACGGCTTGATCGCCGTGCTCCATGAGGATCACGCCGTCCTGGTAGGTCACGCGCGCGTCGCGCTTCGGCGCCATGCCGTACTTGCGCTCGGTCGCGGTGAGCGTCTTCGGATCCACGATTGTTCCCTGTGCGGCATTCGGGTAATTCCTGGGATCAAAGAAACTGTCAGCGGACTCGCCCGATTTTGAGCCGGGATATATTTGCCCCGACGCGATCTCGGGGGCGGGCGCTGCCGGCGCAGAAGGCGATGGTGCTCCAGCTCCGACAGGGGCCGGAGCCTCTGCGTGCTTGCCGCAGGCCGTGAGCAGGATGCAGGTCAGTACGAGTATTGGCGTGCGCATGCGTTTCCCCCGGCAGCGGATGCTCAGCGAACTTTGGTGATGGCCACTCGAGTCCCTGGCTTCTGGTTGCCGGAATCATCGAAGTAATTCTCTGAGACCTGGATTCTTACCCCGCCGGTCTTTACCGACCAGGTATGTCCACCTTCGCTGTCCGTCCACGCGCCCTGCACACGCGATTTGTACCAGGCCACCACTGTCGGAAACGAGTCCGTCGTTGCGATGTTGTACATGGTCGGGATGATGAAGTTGCCCGAGGGCAGCATATTGGGATAGACAGGGACGACGGCAGCGGCCCAGCCGGGATATGCGGGCGCGGCGCTATATGTCGCGGGCGACGCGAGGAAGGAGCAGCAGACAGCGATGAGCAGGCCAGCCATGGCCCTGTTGGCAAATGCTTTCATGGGTCTTGTCTCCCTCAAGGCCCACACTGCGCGGGCTCTATTCGGAAGTACCGGAAAATACGGTCACTCCCGCCACCGCAGAGCCCGGATGCCTGACACTCACTCCACGAGGATTACTGCCACGTCGTCCTGCAGCCCACCGTTCTTGAGTCGCACCGCGTCGACTAGCGCGTCAACACCTCGTTTCGCGCGCGAACGCAGGTCGGGGAGTCGGATGTACTTGAACAGCCCATCCGTGCCCAGCACCATCTGGCCCATCAGTTGTTCCTTGAATCGCACCGGATGCGCCTGACCGGAACCAAGTCGCGCCCGATGCTGCTGTCCCGTCAATTCCGTCGGGAGACGGCTCGCCGGGAGCATCCAGGCTCCCGAGTCACCGACGCTCGCGCCGCGACATTCGCCACTATCCGTGATTTCCACGACAACGCAGGTGGTCTCTCCACCTTGCGCGATCGCCGCCCACCGACAGTCGATGGCATCACGAATGCAAACATCACTCGATGTTTTGCACCTGCTCGCGCATCTGCTCGATCGCGACTTTCATTTCAACTGCGATGCGCGTGGTCTCGAGATCCTGCGATTTCGACGCGAGCGTGTTCGCCTCGCGATTGAATTCTTGAAGCAAAAAATCGAGCCGACGTCCGGCTGCTTCGGGCGCAGCAAGCGTGCGGCGTGCTTCTTCTATATGCCCGGTGAGCCGATCGAGCTCTTCGGCGACATCGAGTCGATGCAGCAGCAGCACGATCTCCTGCTCGATGCGTTCCTGGTTCAGCCCACCGCCCAATTCAGTCAACCGTTCTTCGAGCCGACTGCGAACGCGCGCCAGCACTTCGGGCAAGCGCGCGCGCACTTGTGCGATCAGCGCGGCGAGTGCATCGCAGCGCTGCACGATCAACTCGCCGAGCCGCTGACCTTCGCGCGCACGCGCCGCGCTCAAGCCCGCGACGGCGGCAGCAAAAATTTCCTGCACCGCGGCGCTGAGCGCTACCGGGTCACCCTGCTCTTCGCGCAGCACGCCGGGCCAGCGCAGCAGGTCGATCACGTTGACATGCGGCGCTGAGTCCCACAATTGCTTGACGATTGCGCGGCTCCGGTCAACCAGTGGTGCAAGCGCCGCCTCGTCGATTTGCAGAGCGGCGGCAACCGGAGCGCGGTGCTGGATCGTGCAATCGACCTTGCCGCGGCGCAGCTCTTTTGACAATGCGTGGCGCAGGTCCGATTCGAGCGCGCGGCAGCTATCGGGCAATCGCACGGTGGCGTCGAGAAACCGGTGATTGACGCTGCGGATCTCGCATACCAGCGTGCCGAAGGCGCCGCTTCGTTCCAGCCGGGCAAAGCCGGTCATGCTCGAGATCATGGGTTCCGCACCGGTGAATTAGTCGGAAATTGCAGTGGCGGCGCTTACTTGGAGCGACGCGGAGTGTTATAAAGCCGCCCCAGTGTAACCCATTGATTTGGAGACCGCTTGCGCGTCGAACACGCCGAACTCAGCCTTTTGGGTGCGCGCGAATCCAACCAGGATCGCGTCGGGGCGGTCGTCGGGGACGAGGCTGCGCTGATGATCGCCTGCGACGGCATGGGCGGGCACGCAGAGGGCGAGCGCGCCGCGGAAATTGCGCTGCAGGTCACCGGGCAACGATTCAAGGGGGCGAGCGCGCCGCTCCTCGATCCGCTGGGCTTCCTGCACTTGACGTTGGGCGCGGCGCATCAGCACATCGTTGGCATCGGCTCCGACATGCCGCTCGAGAACCGGCCGCGCGCGACGATCGCGTTGTGCCTGGTGCAGCGCGGGTCCGCGTACTGGGCCCACGTTGGCGACAGCCGCGCCTATCATCTGCGACACGGGCGCGTCATCGCGCGCACGCGCGATCACAGCCACGTCGAATTGCTCGTGCGCGAGGGTGTCATTCAAGCCGACCAGGCGCAGGCGCATCCGATGCGCAACTTCGTCGAGTCCTGCCTGGGCGGCGAACTGCTGTTGCCCGAGATGGACGTGAGTCGTCGCCACGCGCTCGAGCCGGGCGATGTGCTACTGGTCTGCACCGATGGACTGTGGGCGGGCCTGAGCGATGCGGCCGTGGCCGGCGCTTTCGCGCAAGCCGCGCAGCCGCTTGGCGAGGCGCTGGCCGCGCTCGGCTCGCAAGCCGTGCTGGCGACGGGCGCCGCATCGGACAATACTTCCGCCGTCGCGCTGCGTTTCCTGGAGTAACACCATGCCCGCCCGCCGCAACGATCGCGCAGCCGACGCCCTGCGCGCTGTACGCTTCACGCGCCATTTCACTCGTCACGCGGAGGGTTCCGTGCTGGTGGAGTTCGGCGACACGCGCGTGCTGTGCACCGCGACCGTCGAGGATGGCGTGCCGGGGTTCCTGCGCGGCAAGGGCCAGGGTTGGGTCACCGCCGAGTACGGCATGCTGCCGCGCGCCACGCACTCGCGTTCGGCGCGCGAGGCCGCGCGCGGCAAGCAGACCGGCCGCACGCAGGAAATCCAGCGATTAATCGGACGCTCTTTGCGCGCCGTCGTCGACCTGCGCGCGCTCGGCGAGCGCACGGTCACGCTCGATTGCGACGTGCTGCAGGCCGATGGCGGCACGCGCACCGCTTCGATCACCGGCGCATACGTCGCGCTCGCCGATGCGATCGAGGCACTGCGCGCGCGGCGCGCGCTCAACGCAAATCCGCTGCACGGCCAGGTCGCCGCCGTTTCCGTCGGCATCGTTGGCGGCGTGCCGGTGCTCGATCTCGACTACGAGGAAGACTCGGAGGCCGAGACCGACATGAACGTCGTGATGAACAACGGCGGCGCCTTCATCGAGGTGCAAGGCACGGCTGAGGGTCACGCGTTTCGGCGCCACGAGTTCGACGCGCTGTTGAACCTCGCGGTCACCGGCATCGGTGAGCTGTGCTCGCTGCAATCGCAGGCGCTCGCGGACGTGTGAGAGTCGTACTCGCCACCGCGAACCCCGGCAAACAGCGCGAGTTTGCGACGCTGCTGGCGCCGCGCGGCTTCGAGCTGGTGCTGCAATCCGAACTCGGCATCGACAGCGTCGAGGAAACCGGCAACACCTTCGAAGACAACGCGCTGCTGAAGGCGCGCCATGCGGCGGCGCTCGCAAAACTGCCCGCACTTGCGGACGACTCGGGCCTCGAGGTCGACGCGCTCGGCGGGCGGCCCGGCGTATGGTCGGCGCGCTTTGCCGGAGTCGGTGCGACCGATGCAGAAAACAACGCACGTCTCATCGAAGAGCTCAGCGGCGTGCCGGACGATCAACGCGTTGCGCGCTACCGTTGCGTGCTGGCGCTGGTACGGAGCGACGTCGACATCCATCCGATACTCGCGCAAGGCGCGTGGGAAGGACGCATCGGCCACGAAGCGAAAGGCAATGGCGGATTTGGCTACGATCCTTGGTTCATTCCTGCCGGCCTCGAGTGCACCGCGGCCGAGCTGAGTCCGGCGCGCAAGAATGCGCTGAGTCATCGCGGCGCGGCGCTGCGCGACCTGATCGCGCGGCTCGGCACATGGACCTGATCGCATGGGCCTGAACGCGCCCGGCGCGAGCGCGCCGCCGATCGCGTTGTATGTGCATTTCCCCTGGTGCGTGCGCAAATGCCCGTACTGCGATTTCAATTCGCACACGCTGCACGGCGAGTTGCCACAGCAGGCCTATCTCGATGCGCTGCTCGTCGATCTCGACGCGCAGCGGCCGCAGCTTGGCGAGCGGCCGATCGTCAGCATCTTCCTGGGTGGTGGCACGCCGAGCCTGTTCCAGCCGGATGCGATCGGGAGTTTCTTCGAGCGGGTGCGCGAGCGTGTGAGCATCGCGCCGGATGCCGAGATCACGCTGGAAGCGAATCCCGGCACGATTGAGCGCGGACGCTTTGCCGACTACCGCGCGGCGGGCATCAACCGCGTCTCGCTCGGCGCGCAGAGTTTCGATGCGGCGCAGCTCACGACACTCGGGCGCATTCACAGCGCGCACGATACCCACGTCGCCGTCGAGGAACTGCGCGCCGCAGGGCTCGACAACTTCAACCTCGACCTGATGTATGCGTTGCCGGGCCAGACGCTCGACGGAGCGCTCGCCGACCTGCGCACTGCGATTGCATTACAGCCCGCACACATCTCGCACTACCAGCTCACGATGGAGCCCGGCACCGTGTTCGGTGGACGCCCGCCGCCCGGACTTCCCGACGACGACAACAGCTATGCGATGCAGCAGGCTTGCCAGCAGGAACTCGCGCAGGCCGGCTACGCGCACTACGAGACCAGCGCCTATGCGCGCGACGGCGCGCAGTGCGCGCACAACCTCAACTACTGGCGCTTCGGCGACTACCTCGGCATCGGCGCCGGCGCGCACGGCAAGCTCACGGACGGCGCTGCGCTCACGCCGAGTGCTGCGCTTTCAATCACGCGTACCGTGCGCGAACGCGAACCGCGGCGTTACCTCGCACGCGGGCATCTCGATGCGCCGTCCGCGACCGCGGTCGCGCGCGTTGACCTGCCGTTCGAGTTCATGATGAACGCGCTGCGCCTGGTCGGCGGGTTCGATGAAACGCTGTTCGAGTCGCGCACGGGACTCGATTGGAATGCGATCGCGGGCTCGGCCAGCCACCCTATTAATAGGCTCGCGGAGCGGGGTCTCCTGGAATCCATTCCAGGCGCACCCGGAAACTGGCGCCCGACCGCCTTCGGTCAACACTTCTTAAATGATGTGATTGCCGAATTTTTGCCAACACGGCCCGGAACTTAGGCCAACCACTGCAGTTTCTCGCACTCTTATTCACAACCGGCCGAGCGTCCAACCGGAAATTAGCCAATTACGGGTGGCTTTGTAGGATAAATGGAATTATACGCTCGTAACCCATTGATCGGACAGCCTGTAATCTCTTGGACATTTTCTATCCAAAGCGAAAGGAATGCAGAAATCGCGTATTTTCAGGCCATGCGGAGCAAGGTTGCCCACAGAGTTATCCACAGATTTTGTGGATAAATGACCCCTGATTCGAGCTTGCCGACCCACCCCTTGTCGGGTGGGTGCTGCCAGGGCTAGACTGCGCGCCCTTTTTATCCCGCCGGCCAACCCCCATATCAGGTGGCCCGCACAGGAATAGGTGTCGCCATGAAAGCAGCAACGCATCCCGATTACGCCGAGATCACCGTGACGTGCAGCTGCGGCAACACCTTTAAGACGCGTTCGACTGTGGGCAAAGACCTCCAGGTCGACGTGTGCTCGAACTGCCATCCGTTCTA
>JBOHZW010000137.1:0-2086 GCA_050738715.1 Steroidobacteraceae bacterium
TGCATATGCGACGCGTCCCGCTGGCCGACGATGTGCGTCCGGCGCTGATCGCGCGCGGCACGCCGGGCTTCTCCGGTGCAGACCTGTCGAACCTCGTCAACGAGGCGGCGCTGTTCTCCGCGCGCGCCAACCTCAAAGTGGTCACGATGGAGCAGTTCGAGCGCGCCAAGGACAAGATCTACATGGGCGCCGAACGCCGCTCGATGGTGATGAGCGACAAGGAAAAGAAGATGACCGCCTACCACGAGGCGGGTCACGCGATCGTGGGCTTCGTCGTGCCGGAGCATGACCCCGTTTACAAGGTGACGATCATTCCGCGCGGGCGCGCGCTGGGCCTGACGTGGTACCTGCCGGAAGGCGATCGCTACAGCACCAGCAAATTGCAGCTGCAGGGCCGCATCGCTTCGATGTTCGGTGGCCGCATCGCCGAGGAACTGATTTTCGGCGCCGACGGCGTAACCACCGGCGCCTCAAACGACATCGAGCGCGCCACCGACCTCGCGCGCAGCATGGTCACCAAGTGGGGCCTTTCCGACCGCCTTGGGCCACTTTCCTATGCCGAGGAAGAAGGCGAGGTGTTCCTGGGCCGCAGCATCACGCAGCACAAGTCGGTTTCCGACAAGACTGCCGATGTCATCGACGAGGAAATCCGCCGCGTTATCGATGAGAATTACACCAACGCGAAGCAGATCCTCGTGAGCAACATGGACAAGCTCCACGCGATGGCCGATGCGCTCGTGAAGTACGAGACGATCGACGACTCGCAGATCGCCGACATCATGGCCGGCCGCGTTCCAAAGCCCCCCGAGGGCTGGGATGACGCCGGTGGCGGCCCGGGCGGCAAGCCCGTGGTGGGCGAAACGCCGAAGGTTGCGAATACGCCGCCGATCGGCACCCCCGCGGGACAGCACTGAACAGCGCCCGGACTCCGCGCGCCCTGACTCCGCGCGCACTGGCCTTGCGCCACGCGCGCGGCACGCTGAACCTCGACACGCCCGTCGTCATGGGCGTGCTCAACGTCACCCCCGATTCCTTCAGCGATGGCGGGCGTTACCTCGATCCCGCGCGCGCGCTCGAACGCGCGCAGACGATGCTGGCGGAAGGCGCGGCGATCGTTGACGTCGGTGGCGAGTCGACGCGCCCCGGCGCGGCGCCGGTGCCGCTCGATGAAGAACTGCGGCGCGTCGTGCCGGTCGTTCGTGCGATTGCTCGTGACAGCGCTGCGCTGGTCTCGGTCGATACCAGCCGACCCGAGGTGATCGAGCAGGTGCTCGATGCAGGCGCAGCGATGATCAATGACGTGCGCGCGTTGCAGACTCCCGGTGCGCTCGCCGCCGCGGCGCGCGGCTCAGCGGCGATCTGCCTGATGCATATGAAAGGCTCCCCTGAGACGATGCAGCAGTCTGTCCACTACGACGATGTCACGGCTGAAGTGCGTGAGATGCTGGCCGAGCGTATTGGCGCCTGCCAGGCCGCGGGTATCGACGCAGAGCGCCTGTGCATCGATCCCGGCTTCGGCTTCGGGAAATTGATCCAGCACAACCTCGAGCTGCTCAGGAAACTCGACGAGCTGACATCGCTCGCTCGCCCGGTGCTGATCGGGCTGTCGCGCAAATCGATGCTGAAAACACTCATCGGACGCGACAGTGACGATCGGTTGGCGGGTAGTATTGCGCTGGCGACCGTCGCGGTGCTCAATGGCGCCGCGATCATCCGGGCGCATGATGTCGCGGCAACGGTCGATGCGGTGGCGGTGGCCGCGAAGCTACGGTAGTGAGGTAGGGCGGTGGGCAGAGTCTATTTCGGCACGGACGGCATCCGCGGGCGGGTTGGCGAGCCGCCGATGACAGTCGATTTCGCGCTGCGGCTGGCGAGCGCCGCGGGACGCGTGCTGGCGCCACAGGGCGGTGGGGTGCTGATTGGCAAGGACACGCGCCTGTCCGGATACATGTTCGAAGCAGCGCTCGAGGCAGGGTTTGTCGCCGCCGGCGTCAACGTCCTGATGATGGGCCCGCTGCCGACGCCGGGCATCGCGTACATGACGCGGCGCCTGAAGTGCAATTTCGGCGTCGTCATCAGCGCCTCG
>JBOHZW010000138.1:0-16156 GCA_050738715.1 Steroidobacteraceae bacterium
CTGCTGCATCGCCCAGCGACGCGCCCGCCGCGCGCCACAACGAGCTGCCCGCGCCCTTCGCGGCCTCGCGCAAACCATCGAGCGTGCGCGCGCCGATGCCGCGCACCGGCAGGTTGACGACGCGTTCGAACGAGGCATCGTCTTCGCGATTGGCGATCAGGCGCAGGTAGGCGAGCGCGTCCTTGATCTCGGCGCGCTCGAAGAACCTCAGTCCTCCGTATACGCGGTACGGCATGCGTGCCTGGATCAGCGCCTCTTCGAATACGCGCGACTGCGCGTTCGAGCGGTACAGGATCGCGCACTCGCGCCGCAGGCCCCCGCCCGCGATCCACTGCTGGATGCGGCCAAGCACGAAATCCGCTTCATCGCGCTCGTTGTAGGCGCAGTACACCCGCACCGGATCGCCGCGCGCGCCGCTGGTCCACAGCTCCTTGCCGAGGCGCGAGGAGTTGTTGGCGATCAGCGCGTTCGCGGCTTCGAGGATCGCGGCGCTCGAGCGATAGTTCTGCTCGAGCTTGTAGAGCTGCGCCTGGGGGAAATCATGACGGAATTTCTGCAGGTTCTCGACTTTGGCTCCTCTCCATCGATATATGGACTGATCGTCATCTCCAACAACGAATGGAAATCCCGTCGTGCCGACCAACAACCGAATCCACGCGTACTGGATGGAGTTCGTGTCCTGGAACTCATCGACCAGCACGTGCGCAAATCGCGCGCGGTAATGCCGCAGTAATTCCGGGTTGTCGCGCCACAGCTCGAACGCTCGCAGCAGCAGTTCGGCGAAATCGACCGCGCCCTGGCGTGCGCAGACCGCCTCGTACTCGACGAACAGCCGCAACAGCGTGCGCTCGGTCGGATCGCCGCCGTCCTTGAGTTGCGCCGGGCGGCGGCCCTCGTCCTTGTGCTTGTTGATGAAATACTGCACTTCGCGCGGCACGAAGCGGCTCTCGTCGAGCTCGGCCGCCTTGACGACTTTCTTGATGAGCCGCAATTGATCTTCGCTGTCGAGGATCTGGAAGCTTTGCGGCAGGCCCGCGTCTCGCCAATGCAGCCGCAGCAACCGGTGCGCGAGGCCATGAAAAGTGCCGAGCCACATCGCGCCGCCCGAACTGCCGAGCAGCGCCTCGACGCGCGCGCGCATTTCTGCCGCCGCCTTGTTCGTGAACGTGACGGCGAGGATGCCGTGCGGCGTGGCGCCCTCGGCCTGGATCAGCCACGCGATGCGATGGATCAGCACCCGCGTCTTGCCGCTGCCCGCGCCGGCGAGCACCAGCGTGGGACCCAGCGGCGCGGTGACCGCGGCGCGCTGTGCATCGTTCAGGGGGCTGAGTATGTGCGACACATCCATGGGGGCCGCAAATTCTACCCCGGAGGCGTGTGTGTCGGGCAGTTACGTGGCGGCCTTAGGCTGGCCAATTCGCTCGCCAATGCGCCGATTACCAGCTGTTTCGCAACTCTCGCAGCGCCAGGAACACCTCGCGCGGCGTCGGCCTGGCCGGCAACGCGGGCACACGCTGGCGCAGTGTGTCGATCAAGCCTGGTTCGCCGAGGCGGAAAAAACTGTTCACGGTGAATTCCTGCGCCAGCGTCAACACCGCCTGCTGCTGGGGCGGCACTTTCTCGGAACGCGCGAGCCAGTCGGCGGCGGCCTGGTTGCCGGCCTCGACATGCCGCGTGAAACGCAGGTTGTTCAACAGATAATCGTGGCCCGGGTAAATGCGCGTGCTGCCAGGAAGCCGTGCGAGCTGCTGCGCGCAGGTCTCGAACAATCGCTCGGGATCGCCGCCACCGCGGCAGTTGCCAACGCCGGCGTTGAACAGCGTATCGCCCGAGAATAGCGCCGGCCCGTCGGCGTGCGCGAGCAGGCACACGTGCGAAAGCGTGTGACCCGGCGTGTCGAGGCACTCAAGTTCCACGCTGCGACCGACTCGAATCACATCGCCTGCCGAGAGCGCGCGGTCGACGCCGCCGATAACATCCGCAGCGCGCGCGTGCGCCAGCACCTTCGCGCCGGTGGCCTTGACGAGTTCCGCATTCCCCGCCGTGTGATCCAGGTGTTCGTGCGTGTTAACGATCTGCGTGATTTTCCAGCCGCGCTGCTGCGCGCGTTCGAGACACGAGCGCCAGTCGAGCGGATCTATGACGAGCGCCTCGCCGGTTTCGCCACACGCGACGACGTAGTGATAGTTGCGCAGTTCGTTGGCCGCCCAGATGCGTTCGACAATCATGGCGCTAGCCTACGGCATAATGATGTGCATGCAACAGGCCGATACACCCGATGCCGCGCTCGCCGCGGCCTACAACGCCACGTTGTACGAAGTACACGCGCCGGCCGGCCTGTTGCTATTGCGGATCGACGTGCCGAATCCGCAGCTGCTGGCCGCGCATCAGCAATTGCACGTCAATTGTTCTGCCTTCCTGACGGCCTGGAACCCGCGCAGCGTGCCGACGCCGCCGGCGCAGAACGCGGCGGCGCTCGAGCAACTCCGGCAGCAGATTGCCGCGCTGCGCCTGAGTTCATGGCCGGGCTGGGGTCGCGACCCGAGCGGCACATGGCAGGCCGAAGAAAGCCTATTCGTGCCCGGCCTTGATCTGCCGCGCGCCCGCGAACTCGCGCGGCAATTTGACCAGCACGCGATCGTGCACGCGCAAATTGACGCTGTGCCCAGGCTGATCTGGCTGACGCAGAGTTGAGTCACTCAGGCTGAAGGCGCGCGACGCAGCAGCAGGCCAGTGGCGAAGGCCCACACCGTGAAGCTTGAGATCTGCACCAGCGCCAACAGACCGGTCTGAAACACCGCCAATGTCAGTAATCCGGCAACGCCGCCGATCATGCCCAGCAGCGCAACCCAATTGGCAAAAATCCCGCTTCGCCACGCGATCCAGCCGAACAGGAATTGCCCGAGTCCCCAGGTCATGAGTCCGGGATCACTCAGATAGAAACCAAGATTCGACCAGATTGTCGCCTGGTAAACACCGTCGTCCGGGCGAGACGGACTGGTAGCTGCCGCGATCGATAGCAGGGCGCCGACATGGGTAAAGATGCCGAATGCAAGCATTAGTATGCCGGCGACCGACAGGAGCTGCGCGCTTAACGCGAAGATGTCTCCTTTGGGCTGAAGTAGTTTGCGCAGCGTGACGATTAGCGGGACCGAGAACACTGCCCAGGTCAGTACCAAGCTGCCGAACAATCCATAGGCGCCGCGGTGGGTCGCAGCGAACGAGAGTTGTTCTGCTGGGGTCGGGGGTGGAGGCCGAAGACTGGCGAGCAACAACAGGAGCGACAGCGTGCCCGCGACAAACGCCAGCGTCGCAAGTGACCTGGCCCCGCGAATCTCCGCCATGGACTGAAATTTCATGCCCCACCCCAGTTTCTGTTCCAGCATGACGAGCCGAAGCGATCATATGCGTCCGCCACGCCGGTGGGAATGCAGCTTCCTGCTAACATGCCGCGCCTTGCGCCTGCCTTGAATTTTCCTCGGAGGGACTGCCACGTTGAGCGCGCGTGCCTGGATGGCTTTTGCGGCCCTTGGCGTCATCTGGGGCGTGCCTTATTTTTTCATCAAGCTCGCGGTGCAGGAATTGTCGCCGTGGGTTGTGGCCTGGAGCCGCATTTCGCTGGCTGCGCTGGTGTTGCTGCCCATCGCGTGGCGCCGCGGCGCGCTGCACGCTCTGGGCGCGCACAAGTTGCCTATTGTCGCCTTCGGCGTGATCGAATTCGTGATCCCGTTTTCCGTGATCTCGATCGGCGAGCGCTGGATCGATTCCTCGGTCACCGGCATCCTGATCGCTTCCGTACCGTTGACCGTAATTCTGATCTCCCGGTTCTTCGGACTGCATGAGCCGTTGGGGAAATGGCGCCTGGCGGGACTGTTGCTGGGGTTCCTCGGCGTCGTGACACTGCTGGGTTTCGGCAGCATCCACGGGTTATTGGGCTGGGCCGGCGCGGGCTGCATGTTGCTCGCCGCGCTCTGCTACGCACTGGGGCCGCTGATTATCCAGCGCCATCTGAAAGAGCTCGATTCCATCGGGCCGATCGCCGCAAGTCTCGCCGTGTCGAGCCTGGTGCTGTTGGTGCCGGCGCTATTGACGTTCCCCGCCGCATGGCCCTCGGTGCTTGCGCTGAGTTCGATCGCAATATTGGGTCTGGCCTGCACCGCGGTGGCGATGCTGCTGATGTTTTACCTGGTCAGCCACGCCGGGCCCTCGCGCGCCTCCGTCATCACTTACATCAATCCGGCCGTGGCCAGCCTGTTGGGCGTGCTGGTGCTGCACGAGCAGCTCGGCCTGGCTGGAATCACGGCATTTGCGATGATCCTGCTGGGGTCCTGGCTGGGGACTCGCGCACATAGCTGACGAAGCCCGCAAGGAATGCCTGCAGCTGTTCCCTGACCTTCGCGTCCTGCAGCACGCCGCTCTCGTCGAACACCTGCTTGGAGCGCGACACGAGCAGGCGCGAGCCGGTCCAGTAGCGCGTACCGAGCGTCCGCAGCACCGGCAGCCAGGCGGCCTGGCTGAGAATCGTTCCGAACGGGCCGGTCGATGCGCCGATGAGTCCGACCGGTTTATTGCCGAACACACGCTTCGCATCTTCCGGCGGCCGCGAGAGCCAGTCGATCGTGTTCTTGAACACACCGGGGATGCCGTTGTTGTACTCGGGCGTGGCCAGCAGCAATCCATCCGCCGCGACGATCGCGTCTTTGAGCGCGACCACGCCGGCTGGAATGCCAGGTCCGCTCTCGATGTCGCCGTCGTACAGCGGGACATCGTGCAGCGTGTGGATCTGCAGCGTCGCATCCGCCGGCATGAGTGGCTCGGCGGCTCGCAGCAGTGCGGTGTTGAACGAGCCAAGCCGCAGGCTTCCAGACAATGCGACGATCGTCGTCATGCAATCAGACCTGCGTGGGCAGGTAATGATCAATGAGCAGTGCGAGGAACAGCCACATCAGGTAATTGATCGAGAACCGGAACACTCGCATCGGCAGGTCGTCACGGCGCGTCATCTTCAGCCGCACCGCGTGCACCAGGAAGCGCGAGTTCAGCACCAGCGCCGCGCCGAGGTAAATCAGGCCGCTCATGCCCGTGACGTAGGGCAGCACCGTCACGAGCGCGAGGATCACCGTGTAGAGCAGCACGTGGAGCCGCGTGAACTCGACGCCGTGCGTCACCGGCAACATCGGCACACCGGCCTTGGCGTAATCGTTGCGGCGCGCGATTGCGAGCGCCCAGAAATGCGGCGGCGTCCACGCGAAGATGATCAGGAACAGCAGCAAGGCGTGCGGATCGATCGTGTTCGTGACCGCGGCCCAGCCCAGCACGGGCGGCGCGGCGCCCGCAGCGCCGCCGATGACGATGTTCTGCGGCGTCGCGCGCTTCAGCCACACGGTGTACACCACCGCGTAGCCGATCAGCGAACAAAACGTCAGCACGGCCGTCAGCGTGTTGACCAACAGCACCAGCACCAGCATCGAGGCGACGCCGAGCAGCGTCGCGAACGCGATCGCCTGGGCGTGCGAAAGCGTGCCGGTCGGCAACGGTCGGCCGCGAGTGCGCGCCATGTGGGCATCGATGCGCCGGTCGAGCACGTGGTTGAACGCAGCAGCCGAACCGGCGGCCAGTGCGATCCCTAAGTTTCCGTAGATCAGCGCATCGAGCGGCGGCAGTCCTGGGGATGCCAGCAGCGCGCCGACCACCGCGGTCAGCACGATCAGCGAAACGACCCGAGGCTTGGTCAGCTCGAAGTAGTCGCGCCAGCTTGCTTTGCGCAGCTTGCCGGATGCGGTCGGCGTGGTTGATGTGCCAACTTGCGGCACGGCATCCGCCGGCGCGCTCACGATCCCCTCCAGGCCGGGCGCAGCGAGCGGTTCAATGCCACAACGGTCAGCAACAACAGTGCGGCGCCTGCGCTGTGCGCGGTCGCGAGCCAGAGAGGGAATGCATGGCGGACCATCTCGGTTCCGATCGCGAGCTGCAGCACCAGCGCCGCCAGCACGGCCAGTGCGGTCCGGCGCGCAAAGGGATCGCTGCGCGAGCGCAGTACGCGCGCCGAGGCCATCACCAGCATGACCGCCGCGAACAGCGCACCCAGGCGATGAGCAAAGGCGATGCCTGTCGACCCCTGCATCGACGGCAACCAGGTGTCCTGGCACTTGGGGAAATCGGGGCAGCCGATGGCGGCGTAGTGGCTGCTCGTCCAGCCGCCGAGCGCGATCTGAATCGCCAGTGCGATCAACCCCAGCAGCGCGAGTTGTCGCGTGAGCCGGAGGCTCGAGCCGAGGAAAGCGGTGGCGCCGCGCCACGCGCTGGCCTGCCGCCGGCCCAGTGTCAAAACCATCCACCAGAGTGCCGACAATGTGGTCAACCCCAGCAGCAGATGCGCGGTTACGATGACCGGTTGCAGACGCTCGGTGACGGTCAGCATGCCGAGCATTCCCTGGACGAGGACGAGCCCGACGAGCACGGAGGCGTAGGTCAGCGAGACGATCTTCAGCTTGCGTGTTTGTATCGCCAGTGCAGCAATCACTATGATAAGAATGCCCAATGTTGCAGCAGCGTAGCGATGCACCATCTCCTTCCAGGCCTTTCCGGCATCGACCGTAGCGCCGTCAATCGTTCCGCCGGCGCTGTCGGCAGCGGCAATCGCGCCGATTGGCGTGGCGTGTCCATAGCAGCCGGGCCAGTCGGGGCAGCCCAGTCCTGCGGCTGACAATCGCACGTACGCGCCAAGCACGACGACGATCAGGCACAGCAGGAATGCCGTGACGGCGATCGGTCTGATGAGCGAGGCGCGGGGCATCGTTTGCGGGTGTTCGTGTCAGCCGATGTGGGAGAGCTCGAGCAGCTTCTTGAGGTCTTCGCGCAGGCCTTTTGGATCCTGCCGCACATCGTAACGCATCATCAGATTGCCCAACGGATCGACGATGAAGATCGTGCCTGTCGTGGGTTCGGGCAGCAGCGGCAGGAGCGGTGCGACGGCAGCATCGGCGGCGTTGAGCGTGATCAAACCGCTGTGCTCGCGTTGCAGATAGGCCGTGTCGCAGCAGCCGGATCCGGCCAGCAGCACGCGCTGCACGCGCGGCGTGAGCTGGGCGAGCGACAGCCAGGTCTGGCGCGCATAAATGAGGGTGTCGCGGCAGGGCGCATCGCAGCCGGATTCGCCGTGGCCGATGACGAGCAGCGTCCATTTGCCCCGGAACACCGCAGCGCCGCCCGCCTGCTCGGGCAGCGTGACTGGCGGTGTGATAAGGAGGCCGTGATTCGTGTGCAGTGCCGGGCGCCAGCTCGATCCGTAGTACAGCCAGAATGCGGCCGCCAGCGGCGCCGCGAACAGCAGCAGCACGAGGAGAATCGGGCGGCGGCTGCGGCGCAGCGGTTCGGGTGCATCGTTCATGATTGACGTCGCTCGATGTTCAGGAACAAGAACAGGAACAGCGCCAGTGCGCCGAAGCTCCACCATTGCAGCGCGTAGGCGACGTGGCGCGACGGCGCGAAGCCATTTGCGCTGAGCGGCCAGTCGCGCCGGTAGCCCATCGGCTCCGCAGCTGAGAGCAGGAGCTGCCCATCCTCGATCGGCGCCTTGAGCGCGGCGCCGAGCTGGGCGGCGCTCGGAAAACTGGTGCGCTTCGGCCACGAGGGGCCCGCATCGGGCGGCGCGCGGCCGATGGCTAGCGCCGCGACCGGGAGCTTGTCGAGTCGACCGGTGATTTCGGCCAGCGCCGGCGCCGAAGTGGCCGGAGGGGGGATGGTGACATCCGGCAAGCGGTCGCGCCGGCCGCCCGGCAGCGGCAGCCAGCCGCGGTTCACGACCAGGATGCGGCCGTCCTCGAGCACGAAAGGGGTCAGCACTTCATAGCCCACCGCGCCGTCGCGGCTGATGTTGTCGAGCAGGAACTGGCGTGCGCCATCGTAATGCCCGCGCACGCGCAGCTGCGCGTAGCGCGGCACCGCCGTGAGCGCTCGCTCGCCCAATCCGGTGGCGCCGGCTGCAACGCCCGCTTCGAACTCTGCCGCGAGCGCGCGTTTTTCCGCGGCGCGGTGCCATTGCCAGCGGCCCAGTTGCGCGAACAACAGCACGGCGGCGAGGGCCAGCGTTGCCATCCACACGCTGGCCTCGAACACCCGCTTGCCCAACTCCATTCGCAGCAGCAACCGTGCGCTCCGGCATCGAAAAGCGGCGGGCATTGTGCCGTCCGGTGGGCGCGGAGTACAGGCGGTAAGCCTATAATTGCAGGCATCGCAAGCCTCGATTCGGCTTGATCGTGCAGGAGAGTTCGCGCAATGGAGTGGATCAGGCCGGCCATCGTCGTCGTGCTGTGCGCCATCATCGTCAGCCTTGGCGTCGCGCTCTATCACCTCGCGACTGACAGCGGCGATTCGAAGAAACTCGTCAATTCGCTCACCGTGCGCATCGTGCTGTCGGTCGTGCTGTTCGTGCTGCTGATGCTGGCCTGGCGGTTCGGGCTGGTCCGTCCGCACGGTCTTCCTCCCTAAGAAGTGCGGCCGCGATCGCTCGGATTGGCCTGCGCCCTGCTGGGTGCCGTCGGCTTTTCATTCAAAGCGGTGTTCGTGAAGGCCGCCTACCGCTACGGCGTCGATCCCGAGACGCTGTTGGCACTGCGCATGCTGTATTCGCTGCCGCTGTTCCTGCTGATGGGATTCGCCGCGGCGCGCAGCGCAGCGATGCCGATCGCTGCGCAGGACTGGCGCGCACTGCTGTGGCTCGGAGTGCTGGGCTACTACGGTTCCAGCTACCTCGATTTCCTCGGCTTGCAGCACATCACGGCGGCGCTCGAACGGCTGATCCTGTTCACGTATCCGACCATCGTCGTGCTGTACGGCGCGTGGCGCGAGCGGCGCGCGCCGACGCGCGCAACGATCAGCGCGCTGGTGCTGTGCTACGCAGGTGTGGCGCTGGTAGTCACGCACGACCTGCACGCGAACCGCGCTCACGTGCTGGTCGGCGGCGCGCTCGTGTTCGCGAGCGCGGTGTGCTACGCGATCTACCTGCTGCGCGCCGGGCCGGTGCTCGCGCGCATCGGCTCGATGCGCACCGCTGCGTGGGCGACAATCGTCGCCTCCATCGCCGCGCTGCTGCAGTTCGCAGCGCTGCGTCCGGCCGCATTACTGCTCGCGCAGCCCTGGGCGGTGCACGCCTTGAGCGCGGCCATGGCAGTGTTCTCCACGGTATTGCCGATCTGGCTGGTGTCGGAGGCGATCCGCAGGCTCGGCGCCGGTCCGACCGCGATGATCGGATCGCTCGGACCGCCCATCACGATGCTGATGGCCTGGCTCCTGCTCGGCGAAGCGCTCGGAATACTGCAACTCGTCGGCGCCGCGCTCGTCATCGTCGGCGTGCGGATGATCGCGGTGAATCCGGCTGCGGCAGCGACTAAGCTTGACCGCACATGAGTCCCTTCGTGCGCCAAGTGCTCTTTCCGTTGGTGGCTCTTGCGCTGCTGTGGTGCGTGGGCCTGTTCGGGCGCGGCTACTGGACGCCGGACGAGCCGCGCGAAGCGGCGCTGGCCGCATCGGTTAGCGAGCAGCCGCTGCCGCTGCCGATCCTCAACGGCGTGCGCTTTGCCGAAAAGCCGCCGATGACCTACTGGCTCGCGGGCGCTGCGATGCGCACGTTCGGCACGCATCCCGCGGCGTCGCGCGCACCACAGCTCGCGTACGCGTTGCTGGCCTTCGTCGCGATGCTCTCGCTGCTGCGCAGCCTGCTGGGCGCAGGAACGGAAGCGGCTGCCGCGTGCTGGTGCGGAGCCGCGTTATTCGCCTCGAGTGCGCTGGTGTACCAGGTGCAGGTCTGGCTCGACACCGACGCACTGCTGCTTGCGGGCGTGTGTGCCGCGCTGGCCGGCATGTACCGCGCACTGTGCGCTGACGGCGACGGTCCGAGCGCACGCCGCGCGCGTTGGCGCGGCTACTTCCTGATGCATGCGGGACTGACGCTGGCGTTCTTTGCGAAGAATTTCGCCGGCTGGCTCGTGCCGGTGCTCGCCTTCCTGTGCTTCATTGCCTGGGAGAAGCGCTGGCGCGAATTGCTGCGGCCGCAGTTGTGGGTGTGCGCATTGTTGCCCCTGGGCTGCATCGCACTGTGGGCGGGCGCGATCGCTGCACAGCCCGACGGCGCACACCTGCTGCGCATCCTGTTCTGGAACAACCTGATGGGGCGCGCATTGCCGATTGCGATGGAAGCGCAATACGACTATTCGAACGGCCACCACAATTCGCCGGGCCAGTATTTCCTGGAGCTGCCGCTGTACCTGTTGCCGTGGACGCTGCTGGCCGCGTACGCGCTCGAGGCGGCCTGGCGCGGCGCGCAGCGCGCGGGCGTTCGGCGAGCGGGCTGGCGCTTCGCGCTGTGCGCGGCCATTCCCGGATTGCTGGTGCTGTCGCTCGCTTCGACTGCGCGCAGCATCTACGCGGCGCCGTGCATGATCGGATTCGCGTTGCTGATGGCACTGGCCATCGAACGCCTGGCCGTGGATGGCGCCGTCGCTCGTCGCGTGCTGGCGAGCACGGCACTTTTGCTATTGCTGCTTGCGCTTGTCGTGCTCGGCGTCACCGGGGTATTGCAGTGGTCGGTGTTGCGCGCGCCGTGGCCGCTATACCTGCTGAGTTCATGCACGGCGGCGTTGATCGCGGCCTGGTGCGCGGCGTCGAGCCTGGGATTCACGCCCAAGCGCTTAAGTTCGGCCGCGCGCAAGCCGGCGGCCGCGCGCCTGCAGGAATTCGCCATCGCCTGGTGCCTGCTGCTGTCGCTTGGACTCATGTGCGTTGGAAGTGCCGTGAATCGCGCACAGGATCTCGCCTCGCTCGCGCATCGCGTCGCTTGGAACGCGGGAACGGATCCGCTGCTGTTGTGGAATCCCGATGAGACGACGCTCGCCTGGGCGCAGCTCTACCTGCCGGCCGGTAAGTGGCGCAGCCTGGAGCCCGCTGGAGCGAACGCAGACGCGGTGACGTCGACCGCCGACGCGCTGGTGATCAGCCTCACGCCCGGCCGATGGTCGCGCGAGCAATGGTTGGCGTATCTGCGCGGCGATCGCGCGCTGCAGACTGATGGTGCCGGCGCTAATGAGCCGTTGCTAAGCGCGGCGGGGTTTGCAGCGATCGGGCGGATCGAACGTCCCGGCGGTCGTGGTTATTTTTTATGGCGGCACCTCGGCGCCGACAGCGCGCACAATCCAGGAGCAAAGCAATGACGTATAGCTTCGATCGATACCGACGGGTCGCCGTAGTGGTCATCGCCACGCTGTGTGGAGTGATGGTCGCGATCGCGCATGGCGCAACGCCGGCCGAACCGCGAGTCGACGCCGCACGGCTGCAAGGCACCTTGGAACAGCTGAGCATCTACGGCCGCCCGGCCGACGGCAGCTTCGCCGATGGCGTCAACCGCGTGGCCTACTCCGATGCGGATGTCGCCGGCCGCGCTTACGCGATGGACCTGATGCGCTCGGCGGGCCTGAGCCCGCATGTCGATGCCGCCGGCAACATCACTGGCACACGGCCAGGCAGCGATGCTTCACTGAAGGCCATCATTATAGGTTCGCACATCGATTCGGTGCCGCACGGTGGCAATTTCGATGGCCAGGTCGGATCGATGTCCGCGATCGAAGTCGTGCGCGCCTTGAATGACCATCACGTCACCACGCGCCACCCGCTCGAAGTCACGCTGTGGTCGAACGAAGAGGGCGGTCCGATCGGCAGCAGCGCGCTCGTCGCGGCCATTCCGCAGGAAATATTGGATCGGCCCTTCAATGGCGTGCGCATGCGCGATGGCCTGCTGAAAATCGGCGGCGATCCGGACCACATCGCGCAGGCGCGGCGAGCGCCGCATTCGTTCCACGCATACATCGAGCTGCACATCGAACAGGGCGCGGTGCTGGAAAAGGCCGGCATGCCGATCGGCGTCGTCGACGGCATCGTCAGCATCGACGAGTACGACGTCGAGGTGCATGGCCTGGCGAATCACGCCGGCACGACGCCGATGCCCGAGCGCCACGACGCACTGCTGGCGGCCGCCAAGGTGGTCGAGGCCGTGCGCGAGATCACCACGCGAACACCCGGCCGCCAGGTCGGCACGGTCGGCCGCTTCGAAGTCTCGCCCAACGCGCCCAACGTGATTCCGGGCCTGGTGAAACTCAGCATCGAATTCCGTGACCTGTCGGATGCGAAGATCGCCGCGCTGGGCGCGGAAACTGCCGCGCGGCTGCAGCAGATCGCAACCGACACCGGCACGCAGATTTCGATGACGCGGGCGTTGCACGATGTTCCGGCGTTGGCCGACCCGCGCATCCAGCAGAAGATAGAGGCAGCCGCGAAATCGCTCGGCCTGGCGACACTGCACCTGCCAAGCGGCGCCGGACACGATGCGCAAAACCTGGCGCAACTGGGGCCGATGGCGATGATTTTCATCCCGAGCATCGGGGGCATCAGCCATTCGCCGAAGGAACTGTCGCGCTGGTCCGACTGCGCGAATGGCGCCGACGTGCTATTGCGAACCGTGCTGCGCGTGGACCAGATCGATCTGTAGCGCGCTCACGGCAACCCGAGCTGGCGCGAGAAATACGTGTAGTCGCGCGCGCCGGTCGCCGCCTTTTCCTCGAGCGTCGCACCGTCCGAGTGGCCGCCCTCGAGCACCTCGTAGAACAGGTACGGCAGGTGCATCGAGGCCATCTTCGCCGCGAACTTGCGCGCGTGCTGCGGGCCAACGCGATCGTCCTTGCTGGTGCTCCAGATCAGCGGCAACGGGTAGTGCGCGTCGGCTCGCAGGTTGTTGTACGGCGAGATCGAGGCGAGGAAAGCGCGCTCTTCGGGCACCGACACACTGCCGTATTCGCCGACCCATGAAGCGCCGGCATCGATCTGCTCGTAGCGCAGCATGTCGAGCAGCGGCACTTCGATCTCGACGGCGCCCCACAATTCGGGCCGCTGGTTGAATTCCACGCCCATCAGCAATCCACCATTCGAGCCACCGCGAATGCCGAGGTGTGGCGGCGAGGTGTACTTACGCGCGATCAGATCTTCGCCCACCGCGGCGAAGTCGTCGTAGATGCGCTGGCGATGCAATTTCAAGCCGGCGTCATGCCACGCGGGACCGAACTCGCCGCCGCCACGGATGTTGGCGAGCGCGTAGGCGCCACCGCGCTCGAGCCACAATTTGCCGAGCGTCGCGGAGTAATACGGCGTCTCGGAGACCTGGAAGCCGCCGTAGGCCTCGAGGATCAGCGGCGTGCTGCCATCCAGCGGCATGTCCTTCGCGTGCACGACGAAATACGGCACGCGCGTGCCATCCTTCGATGTGGCCTCGAGCTGTTCGACGACGAGCCGCGAGGAATCGAACCGCGGCGGCAGTGCGCGCACGAGCTGCTGCGTGTTCGCATCGAGATCGGCGAGCCAGAGGCTGGCCGGCGTGGTGAATCCGGTGACTTCGAAGAACGCGCGGTTGCTGTGCAGGTCGGTGTCGACGATCGACACGGCGATGTTCTCGGGCAGCGGCAGCGCGCGACGCGTCCAGGCGCCGCTGCGCTCAGGCGCATAGACGAACGCCCTGCCGCGCACATTGTCGAGTTCGGTGAGCAGCAGCTTGTCACGCGTCACGGCGGCTTCGCCGAACGCGTGACGCGGCTCTGGCGCATAGATCAGCGTCGGCTTGAGCTTGTCCGGAGCGGCGCGCGCCTTGGGCACGTCGATCGAGACCAGCGAGCCGGAGCTGAACGTAGTGCCGCCCGCGCGCCAGTCTTCGCGCAACTCGACGATCAGCCGGTTTGCGAGCAGGCCGACGAGGCCGCACTTCTGCGGCAGCGCGAGTTGCGGCGTGCCGTGCGAACCGAGCAACCGATACTCGGTTTCGAAGAACGTACGGTGGCGGACGATCAGCAGCACTTCGTTGCCGTCGCCGTCGCGCATTGACGCGATGCCGGTGCCGACATCGGTCTTGTCGCCCCGGTAGATTTCCGTGGCTTCGGCAAGCGGCTGGCCGCGCTTCAGTCGCTTTATGATGTACGGATATCCCGAGCTCGTCAGTTCTCCGGCGTTCCATTCGCGGCTCGCGATCACCGTGTCTTCATCCTGCCAGGCGATGTCCTGCTTGCCCTTCGGAAATACGAATCCGCCGTCGACGAAGTGGCCGGTGCGCACATCGAACTCGCGCTCGGTGACCGCGTCTTCGCCGCCGTCGGACAACGCGATCATGCAATCGTGCTCGCCGGGCTCTGCGCATTGCGCTCCGCCCCAGAACCAGTTCGCGTGCTCGCTCGCCGACAGCGCGTCGAGGTCGAGCATTGGTTGCCAGGTGGCATCCGCGCGCATGAAATCGGCGAAACCGGTGTGGCGCCACAGGCCGTGCGCGTGATGCTCGTCCTGCCACAGGTTGTAGATGTCACCGCCCATGACGGCGGGTTCCGGTATGCGGTCGTTGGCCTGCGCGAGCGCCAGCGCTGCCGCATGCAGCGTGGCGTATCGCGGGTCATTTTCGAGCACCGCGGAGGTCTTGGCGTTTTCCGCCTTGACCCAGTCCAGCGCGCGCGGCTCGTTGACCTGCTCGAGCCACAGGAACGGATCGTCGCCACCCGCCGCCGCACCGGATGTCGCAGCGGTATCGGCGCCGGCCATCGCCGTCGCTGCCCAATACAAGCTCGCGCCCGCGAGCAACGCATAACAGGATGTCTTTCGCATCGTGCCTCCGTCAGATGCTCCATTGTGAACCAGAATCGCGGATAATTGCAGCGGGACAGAGACGTCAGCAGCGGCGGCGAGGAGCGCGATGCAGAAAGTCACGATCACGCGCATCAAGGTGCACTCCGACGCGCGCGGCGCAGTGTTCGAGCCTCTCGAACCGCAGATATTGGGCGGCTGGCGCAACGTGCATGCCGTCATCACCGAACCGGGCGCGGTGCGCGGCAACCACCGCCACCTGCGCGGCACCGAGGTGACGGCCGTGTACGGCGAGGCGCTGGTGCGTTACCGCGACGGCGAAGCGACGCGTGAAGCGGTGGTGCCCGCGGGCGAGGTGTGGCGATTCGAGTTTCCGCCCGGCGTGCCGCACGCGTTCAAGAACACCGGCACGCGGCCGTTCGTGCTCGTGTCGTTCAACACTGAGCTACACGATCAGGCGGCGCCCGATGTCGAGCGCGTGGAGTTGATTCCCGTTTGAGGCGCAGACTGGACCGGAAGAGCCGGACTGACGGTCCTCAGTGCACCGGCAAATTCAACATTGCTGGGGTTATCGCAAATTTCCAGATTTGACCGGCACTGTCGGTCCATTGGTAGTTAGCCGAAGCACCATTCGCCACTTGTTGCTCGGGCCCGGCGGACGCCCACTGTGACGCCGCGCCTAGCGACTTGATTTCAAGTCTTACAGAAACGTTGCCTTGACCGATGTCGTTGGTTGTCACACGCCAACGTAGCACTCCTGGCAATCCATCTTCGCCTGGTTTCCCGAATGCAACGGATAGCCATGTCTCGGAGGTGCGTCGCCCGCGCTCCATCATCGTAAAGTGCGTCCCGGCGGGTTGTTGCCGGGGATCCTCAGTTGTTGGGGATTCGGCGCCTGGGGGCCAAGTCACTTCCGTATACAGAAATACGTCTTTTCTATCTGATAGGTTCGCCCCTGCGGAGCGCGTTACGGGCGAATCCGGCGCAAGCCAGAGAAATTGAGCCGTGGCACATTTGCCCGCCGCATTCGTGACTTGCGTGCCCAAATAGCCTTCGATTTTTGCGCCCGGGAGCAGCGCCTCGATATAGGCCTGGGTCACCCCCGAATTGTTGAAGGCCGCGGGACTGCGTCCGGTGAGCTGCACGGTCCCGTCTCTCGCCAACAGCACCCAAGGGAGGCCAGCCTGCTGTTCGGCTACCGTGAAGGCGTCGGGAAAATATTTTTCAATTACGGCCAGATCCATGGCCGGATTGTCGCCCGGAACGTTGGAGGGGGGCCGAACAACGCGCGTAGCGCCCGCTTCCTGAGCGCGACGGGGCCAGGCGTAGCTGACGAGCAGATACGTGAAATTCTTGTGTTCAGCATTGCGATCATCGAAAAGCACGAGCTCGCCCATGGGGCCGATCTGATCGCGCGAAATTCCCAACTGCAGGAATCGCTCAACATCCGGGTTGTCGATCGCATCTTCGCCGCGATAGTGAAGAGGATCTATGC
>JBOHZW010000139.1:0-4291 GCA_050738715.1 Steroidobacteraceae bacterium
TGGAATTCTCCCATCACCGGCAGCCATGGCTTCCCGTCGCGCAACAGGTAGCGATTATTGGCACCGATACTGTGGCCGTCGGCCGACGCGGTCGTACCCAGGTGCAGGTAGCCCGTCGTGGGCGCTGCAACCGATCCACTTGCATCGACGCGCAGCAATGTCTCGGCGATGCAATCCGGCGGCGTGATTGCGGCCAGCAGTGGCAGCGTCAACATCAACAAGTGGCGACCAAAGCGCATGGCATGGCTCCTCATTAAAATCGCAGCGACAAGCAGCTCAAGCCGCCGTCCATCTTTCTGAATTCCGACATCTCCAGTTCGTGCAGCGTGAAACCACTTGAACGGAGGCGACTGCTGACTACGGGAAAGCCCGCCGCCACCAGGACCGCGTCGTTCACTCGCACGCAGTTGGCGGCGTAGGCGTCGGCGGCTTTGACTTCGATGAACTCGAAGCTGGTGAGTTCGGGCGGCCGCGGAAATCCCGCCACGGCGATGCAGCGCCGATCGCCCAGCCAGGCGATGCCGGTCTTCAGGTGCAGCAGCGTGGCGTGCGAACGGATGTCGATGGTCGAGCAAGTATAGCCATGAGCCACAAGTATCGCGGCGAGCTGGCGCGCGCCCTCCGCATTGGTACGCGCCGAGATGCCGATGAAGAAATGCTCGCCTGCCTGGCAGATATCACCCCCATCGAGTGTGCCCGGCGCCTCGATGCGCTCAAACTCCGGCCGCATCGGGCCCAGCGCCTCGGCGATCGCATGCACTTCGTCGGCACGCGAGGCCGCTCCCGGTCGAGCGAGGATCGCGACGCGTTCCGCGATGATCGCAGTATCCTCGACGAAGGTGCTGTCCGGAAAACGCTCGTCGGCCGGGAGCGTCATCACTTCGAGACCGCATTCGCGCAGCGCGCTGCAGTATTGCGCGTGTTGCCGCAATGCGCGCGGCAGATCCGGTGCGCCGAGCTGGCGCGAACTCGTCAACCCCTGCGCATACGAGCGGCCGGGAGGCCGGACCATGGCCCGGGAAAAAACTGCGTGCATGGCGTTTGACACTACGGGGAAGCCTGACTATCGTCAATCTGCCGCGATCGATCCGCAACACGCCCGTGATCAGGGGCGACAAAGGTGGCAACGTGAGTGAATCCAGCGCTGCTTTGAACCTCACGGGGCAATACGATTATTTCAGTGTGGGACGCAGGCGGGAAGGCGATGCCTTGTCGATGGTACTGCCGCCCGAAACGATCAACCGCCTCGCGACGTCGTGTGCGGCCGCCCGCAGCAAGACGCTGGCGATGCCGCCGGTCGAAGGCGTCCACGAAATCGAGGATCTGGTCGAACTGCTGCACGCCTTGCTCGGCGGTTTCGCGAAGGTTGCGGCAGCCGATGCGCTTGCGCTGCGCAGCACCGAAACGCTGCAGGAGGCCTTGTCGGAAATCGAGCAGCTTCGCAGGGAACTCGGCAAATAATCAATTCGTCGGCAGGCCGCGTCCGGGTGTGCCGCGCCCGAATGCCGCATCGATGGCAGCGAAATCCGCTGCGGTCAATGCCACGTCGGCCACGGCGGCATTCTCGCGCACATGCGCAATGCTTGCCGCCTTTGGAATCGCAAACACACCGGGATGGCGCACGAGAAAGCGCAACGCAACCTGGCGCGGCGTCGCGCCGAGCCGCGCCGCGATCTGCTGCAACACGCGGCTGCCCGCACTGGCGCCGTCGTACATTGCCGCGGATTTTCCCAGCGGCGTGTAGGCAACGACGGCGACACCGTGCGATTCGCACCACGGCAACACTGCGTGTTCAATGGCGCGATCGCCCAGGTGGTACAGCACCTGGTTGCAGGCAGGCACACCTCCCAGGGCGCTGATTTCCTCGAGATCGTCGACATCGAAATTGCTGACGCCCCACGACAGGATCTTGCCGTCACGCTGCAATGATTCGAATGCCGCAAACGTTTCGGCGAGCGGATAGCGGCCGCGCCAGTGCAGCAGGTAGCAATCCAGGCGGTCGGTCTTGAGGTTGCGCAAGCTCTGCTCGCAGGCGATGAGCGTCCGCGGCGTCGAAGCGTTGGATGGCAGCACTTTAGAGACCAGGAACACTTCATCGCGCCGGCCGCTGATCGCCTCGGCGATGATCCGCTCCGACGCGCCGTCGCCGTACATTTCGGCGGTGTCGATGTGCGTCAGCCCCAGGTCGAGTCCCGCGCGCAACGCCGCAATGGCATCGACCTTGCGGTTTTTTTCGATCTGCCACGAACCCTGGCCCATGACCGCCACCGGTCGATTCGTCGTGCCGAAGGTCCGCAGTTGCATCGAAGTCCCCCTTTTCCCCCGACTTGCGCTAGCGTTGGCGCGGTCGCAGGAACGAGACCGGCGAGCTATCTGTGTGCTTATCTTCGCGCACTCGCGCGGCGGCTGCTGGCCAAACTTCAGCGAGGCGCGCAGGCGTATCGGTCACGTAGGCAACAATTTCCTCGAGCGCCGCCGGCCGCGCGAGCAGGAAGCCCTGCACCTGTATATCGCCCCAGGTCGCCAGCGCATCGAGCTGGCCGGCGCGTTCGATGCCTTCGACCGTGACGCTCAAACCCCGACTCATGCACAGTTGCACGCAAGAGTGCGCGAACGAAGCGGCGTTGGCATTGTCCTCGATATTTCGCACCAGGCTCCGGTCGAGCTTGACGCGTGTCAGCGGCAATTCCTCGATCGACTTCAATGTTGAATAGCCGGTGCCGAAATCATCGAGCGCGACGGCGACACCGAGCGAGCGTAGGGCGTGCAGTGCTTCGGTGGCGCGCCGTCCGGTCTGCAGTGCCGATTCAGTCAACTCGATCTCCAGGCAAGAAGGATCCATCTGCGCGAGGCGCAGTGCTTTTTCGACCGAATCGACGAAGCGACCCGCCATGAACTGCTGCGCCGACACATTGACGGCGACGCGCGCGGACGGCCAGGCGCTGGCGCGCAGCGAGCGCGCCGCGTCCACGGCCGTGCGCAGCAACCAGTCACTGAGCTCGAGCAGCAGGCCCGATTGTTCGGCGATATCGATGAAATCGCCCGCCGGCGTGATCTGCCCATCCGAGCGTTGCCAGCGCAGCAACGCTTCGACCGCGATGGTGCGGCCCGAAACCAGCGACACTTCCGGTTGGTAGTGCAGGCGGAAATCACCATCCGCGAGCGCGCGTCGCAGCGCCTGCTCGGTGTGGAATCGATGCGAGGCGCCTGCCAGCAATTCCGCGCGATACACCTGAAAGCCGCTGCGCCCCTTGGCCTTGGCGTCGTGCAACGCCGAATCGGCGGCGCGCAGCAGCGATTCCACCGAATCGCCATGTTGCGGATAAAGCGCAATGCCGGCGCTGAGGCTGACGACGAGATCGCGCTCATCGACGCGCAACGGCGCGGCGAACTCACGCAGGATGTGCGCCATGAACCGCTCGACCGCTTCGGGGCGGCGCACGGCCGGAATCACCAGCGTGAACTCATCGCCGCCGATGCGGCACAGGAATCCGACGCGGCCAGCTGCTGCCTGCAATCGCGCCGCGATGGCGCGCAATACCCGGTCACCGTATTGGTGGCCCAGCGTGTCGTTGATCGTCTTGAAGTTGTCGATGTCCAGGTACAGCACGGCGCAGGTCAGCGACTGCGCACGCGCGCGTTCGATAGTCAGTTCCAGCCGCTTGTGCAGGTCACGGCGATTGGGGAGTTCAGTCAGCGGATCATGATGTGCAAGATGGCGCAGGTCCTCGGTGCGCTTCGCAATGCGCTCCTCGAGCACGGATTGATGCTCGCGGAGCGTCTGTTGCGAAGTGTGCAGCGCCTCCGCCATGTCGTTGAATGCCGCCGCCAGTTCGTCGAGTTCGCGCATACCGCCGCGCGGCACGCGTGCGTCGAGCGATCCGCGCGCCAGGCGCCGCGTGCCATCGAGCAGCTGGCGCACCGGAGAGGCGATACCGACCAGTGCCACCAGCGCGATCAGCAGCACGACGGCGAGTACGCCCAAGGTGACGCGCGTCAGGTTGTGTTCGGTCCGCTCGGCGGCCACGCGCGCACCGCCCGCGGCCTGGGTCAACGCCTGCCACGCCGGTCGCTGCAGGTCGCTCTCGATCAGCGCGTCGAGGTCGTGCGATGACTGTTCGAATTCAGCCAGCGATGAATCGATGGTCTGCTCGAGGGCCATGAAGCGGCTGCGTCCGCGCGTCGCGGTACCGAGATCGTCACGCATCAGTTCGAGCCATGCGCCGCCAGGCGAGCGTGCGAATTCCTGTGCATGCGCGCGGTACAAGCCAAGCAATGCCGATTCGCTGGC
>JBOHZW010000140.1:0-3384 GCA_050738715.1 Steroidobacteraceae bacterium
GGATGAAGGGGCGGCGCGTGCTGCCCGACGAGTCCGTCGGAGCGGCGGCGTCGAACAGGGTGCCGTCATGACGGTGAAGACGCCTGCGGCGGGCGACCTCGAGCCGATCGAACGCGCGAGCCAGGACGAGTTGCGTGCGCTCCAGCTGCAGCGCATGCAGTGGAGCCTGCAACACGCCTACGACCACGTGGCGCACTACAAGCGCGCGTTCGATGCGAGGGGCGTGCATCCGCGCGACCTGAAGTCGCTGGCCGATATCGCGCAGTTCCCGTTCACCGTGAAGGCCGACTTCCGCGACAACTATCCGTACGGCCTGCTCGCGGTGCCGCGCGAGAAGGTGATGCGACTGCACGCGTCGTCGGGTACGACCGGCAAGCCGACCGTCGTCGGCTACACCGCGAAGGACATCGATATCTGGGCCGACCTCGTCGCGCGCTCGATCCGCGCGGCCGGCGGGCGCGCCGGCGACATCGTCCACGTGTCGTACGGCTATGGTCTCTTCACCGGCGGCCTCGGTGCGCACTACGGCGCCGAGCGCGCCGGCTGCACGGTGATCCCGATGTCGGGCGGCCAGACCGAAAAGCAGGTGCAGCTGATCCGCGACCTGAAGCCCGACATCATCATGGTGACGCCTTCGTACATGCAGGTGCTGATCGAGGAGTTCGTGCGCCTCGGCATCGACCCGCGCGAGTCGAGCCTGAAGGTCGGAATCTTCGGCGCCGAGCCATGGACCGAGGCGATGCGCCACGAGATCGAGAGCAACGCCGGTATCGACGCGGTCGACATCTACGGCTTGTCCGAAGTGATGGGTCCGGGTGTCGCGAGCGAGTGCATCGAGACCAAGGACGGCCCGGTGGTCTGGGAGGACCATTTCTATCCGGAGATCATCGACCCGGACACCGGCGCGGTGCTGCCCGATGGCGAGGAAGGCGAACTGGTCTTCACGAGCCTGACGCGCGAGGCGCTGCCGGTCGTGCGCTACCGCACCCGAGACCTGACGCGCCTGCTGCCGCCGACCGCGCGCAGCATGCGGCGCATGGGCAAGATCGTCGGCCGCAGCGACGACATGCTGATCATCCGCGGCGTCAACCTGTTCCCGACGCAGGTCGAGGAGATCGTGCTCGGCCATGGGCAACTCTCCGGCCAGTACCAGCTCGTCGTCACGCGCGACGGCAACCTCGATGCGGTCGAGGTGCGCTGCGAGGTGCTGCCGGCGCATGCCGCGGTCGACCGCGGCGAGGTCGGCGCGTGGCTGCGTCAGCGCATCAAGACGCTGATCGGCATCACGACGACGGTCGATGTCGGCCTGCCCGACACGCTCGAACGCACACTGGTCGGCAAGGCGCGGCGGGTGGTCGACCGGAGAACGCGATGAGAGCGCTCGAACGCGTCGGCGCCAGACGCACCGAGCGCCTTTTCGCTGGGCGATTCCTTTTTGCGCTCATGCACAGACCGCCGCGCTAGCGGCAAGGAGCGAAACGATGTACACGCAGGCGATGGACACGATGGGCAAGGAGCCGGCGGAGGCGACGAAGCCGCTGCACTCGGCCGACGAGATCGCGCACCAGCAGGCATTCGACGCCCGCATCGACGCCGGCGATTTCGTCGAGGCGAAGGACTGGATGCCCGAGAACTACCGCAAGACGCTGGTGCGCCAGATCAGCCAGCATGCGCATTCCGAGATCGTCGGCATGCTGCCCGAAGGCAACTGGATCAGCCGCGCGCCGACGTTGAAGAGGAAGGCGATCCTGCTCGCGAAGGTGCAGGACGAAGCCGGCCACGGCCTCTACCTCTATGCCGCCGCCGAAACTCTGGGCACCTCGCGCGACCAGCTGTTCGACGCGCTGCACTCGGGCAAGGCCAAGTACAGCTCGATCTTCAACTACCCGACCCTGACCTGGGCCGACGTGGGCGTGATCGGCTGGCTCGTCGATGGCGCGGCGATCATGAACCAGGTGCCAATTTGCCGCTGCTCGTTCGGCCCCTATGCGCGCGCCATGATCCGGATCTGCAAGGAAGAATCGTTCCACCAGCGTCAGGGCTACGAGAGCCTGCTCGCGCAAATGACGGGCACGCCGGCCCAGCGCGACATGGTGCAGGACGCGGTAAACCGTTGGTGGTGGCCGGTGCTGGCGATGTTCGGCCCGCCCGACGCCGACAGCCCGAACAGCGCACAGGGCATGCGCTGGGGCATCAAGCGCATCTCCAACGACGAGCTGCGGCAAAAGTTCGTCGACGCCACCGTGCCGCAGGCCCGGGTGCTGGGCGTGACTTTGCCGTATCCCGATCTGATGTGGAATGTGACGCGCCAGCAGCACGACTAGGGCGCGATCGACTGGGACGAGTTATGGGCCACTGTCAACGGCAACGGTCCATGCAACAAGGAGCGCCTGGCCACGCGCGTGAAGGCCCACGAGGACGGCCAGTGGGTACGCGACGCCGCGCTGGCCCATGCTGCAAAGCACAGGACGCCCCCCGAAACGCCTGCGGCGCGTCCCCCCACTGGGGGGCGCCGCCAGTGGCCCGGCAAAGCCGGTTCCACGGCGTCCGCTGGAACGGAATGGAACAGGAAGGCCGCATGAACACCACAGAAACCACTGCTCCCACCACGGTTCCCGCACTCAAGGACTGGCCGCTGTGGGAGGTTTTTGTGCGCAGCAAGCAGGGCCTGGAGCACAAGCACTGCGGCAGCCTGCACGCGGCCGATGCCGCGCAAGCACTGCAGATGGCGCGCGACGTCTACACGCGGCGCCAGGAAGGCGTGAGCATATGGGTGGTGCCCTCCAGCACCATCACCGCGAGCGCGCCCGAGGACAAGGCCGAGTTCTTCGACCCCTCGGCCGACAAGATTTACCGCCACCCCACGTTCTACGAAATCCCCGACGAAGTGGGGCACATGTGATGGCGACCACGGCGCAGACCAAGGCCCCGCACATGCTGTGCCAGCGCCTCGACTACCTGCTGCACCTGGCCGACAACGCGCTGGTGCTGGGCCAGCGCAACGCCGAATGGTGCGGCCACGGCCCGGTGCTGGAAGAAGACATTGCGCTGGCGAACATGAGCCTGGACCTGATCGGCCAGGCCAGGTTGTTGTACCAGCACACCGCCGCCCTCATGAGCGACGGCGCCACCGAGGCCGTGACGGAAGATGCACTGGCGTACTTTCGCGGTGCCGGCGAATTCCGCAACTACACCCTGCTGGAGTTGCCGCACCACGGCCCGCTGGCGCCCGGCGCCGCAAGCGAACGCGACTATGCCGTCACCATTGTTCGCAATTTCCTGTACAGCGCCCTGATGGTGCTGCTGTGGGACGCGCTGCAGGCTTCCCAAGACGCGCAGCTCGCCGCCATCGCCGCCAAGTCGCTGAAAGAGGCGCACTACCAC
>JBOHZW010000141.1:0-7054 GCA_050738715.1 Steroidobacteraceae bacterium
CCATACAGCAGTAGGTCGATATCCATGACACGCGGCGCCCACTTCGGGTCGTCACGCCGCCGGCCGCAGAACTCTTCGATCGCGTGGCACTGCGCCAGCACTTCTTCAACGCTTGCATCCGTGTCGAACCCGGCGGCCGCGTTGTAGAAATCGGCGCCGACGAAGCCGTAGGCGGGATTGCGATAGCAGGAAGAGAAACGCGCACCCGGAAATCGCCGGCGCAGCTCGCGCGCCGCGACCGGGAACCAGCGTTCGGGTTCGACGTTGCCGCCGATCGCGACGTACACGCGCGCCATGGTGCCGCGCTTCAGGTACCGGCGCCGGCCGGCGCGCCGGACTACCCACCCCGGCGCCGCTCGATGCTGACACCCATGTCGCGCGAATGGCGGATGGCGCCGGGCTTGTTCAGGCTCACGCGAATCCACTGCAGCGAAAATTCCTCGAGCAGCAGCATGGCAACATTGTGTGCGAGCGTCTCGATCAGCTGAAATTGCGATGCTTCCACGTAGGCGAGCACACGCTTGGCGACGCGCTTGTAGTCCACCGTGTCGGCGACCGCATCGCTCGCCGCGGCGCGCGCGCAATCGGTCGGGAACTCGAGGTCGAGCACCACCTTCTGTTTCACGCGCCGTTCCCAGTCGATGAAGCCGATGATGCAGTGGCATTCGAGTCCGCGCAGGAAAATGCGGTCTCCGGTGATCGTGGTCATGTTGCTCCAGTCATTGCAGCGGGCGTACTCGCAGCGCTCGCCGCTGTGTTCGGCGGCCGCAATTCATCCAGCGGCCAGCGAGCGCGCACATTCAGGCCCGCCTCGCTCCTCTCCCCGGCCTTCATCCGCAGCAGCCCGGCGATCGCAATCATCGCGGCATTATCGGTGCAGAATTCCGGGCGCGGGAAGAAAACCTGACCGCCGCGCCGGGCCAGCGCCGTGGTCAGTCGCGCACGCAATGCACGGTTGGCGCCGACGCCACCGGCGACCACCAGTTGCCGATGGCCGGTGGCATCGAGCGCGCGCAGTGCCTTGGCGCAGAGCACGTCGACGATCGCTTCCTGCAATTCCCGCGCGATATCGGCACGGCGTTGCCCGTTGAGCGGCTGCGCACGCGCCGCGAGCGCCACCGCGGTTTTCAATCCGGAGAAACTGAACTCGAACCCGGGCCGGTCGAGCATCGGCCGCGGCAAAGCGCAGGCACCCGCACGGCCCTGTTCGGCTAACGCCGCCAGTTGCGGGCCGCCGGGGTAAGGCAGCCCCAGGAGCTTCGCGCTCTTGTCAAAGGCTTCGCCGGCCGCGTCATCGCGCGTTTCACCCAGCAGACGGTAATCACCGAGCGCGAGCGCCTCGATGAGCATGGTGTGCCCGCCCGAGACCAGCAATGCGAGGTGCGGAAACTCCGGAGCTGGCGTCTCGAGGAGCGGCGCCAGCAAATGGCCTTCGAGATGGTGGATTCCAATAGCCGGCAATCGCCATCCAAAGGCAAGGGAGCGTGCCAGCGCCGCACCGCACAGCAGCGCGCCGATCAGCCCGGGACCTGCGGTGTACGCGATACCATCCAGCTGCTCAGGTGTGGTTTCGGCCGTGGCGAGCGTGTCGCGCACCAGTGGAAGCAGGCGCTGCACGTGATCGCGCGAAGCCAGTTCCGGCACGACGCCGCCATAGACCCTGTGCAGGTCGACCTGGCTCCACAGGCCATGGCCGAGCAAGCCGCGCTCCTCATCCAGCACCGCTACGGCGCTTTCATCGCAGGAAGATTCTATGGCCAGGACTCGCATGGGGCGCGGCCAGTATGACGGATGCTCCGAGCGTTCATGAGGGGTCGCCGGAGGGCCGATTCGCAGATTTTGCCTTTTGCCGCCGGCCTCTTTAGAATCGCGCACCCTGCAACATCCGTAGCCGCGTGCAAACGGCTTGAAGATCAAGAGGTTGAGTTCGATGCCGAGCGTCAGAATCCGGGAAAACGAGTACTTCGACGCTGCGTTGCGGCGTTTCAAGCGCGCCTGCGAGAAGGCAGGCGTACTCGCCGAGCTGCGCCGCCGCGAATTCTATGAAAAGCCCACGCAGGAGCGTAAGCGCAAGAAAGCGGCCGCGGTGAAGCGCCACATCAAGCGCGTCTCCCGCGACTTCGTGCGCACCGCGCGCTAAACGCGCCACGCGCGAATCTCATGAGCCTCAAGGCGCGCATCCAGGAGGACATGAAGTCCGCCATGCGCGCGGGCGAGAAGGAAAAGCTCGCCAACATCCGCATGGTGATGGCGGCCATCAAGCAACGTGAAGTCGACGAGCGCATCGAACTCGATGATGCGCAGGTGCTGTCGGTCATCGACAAGATGATCAAGCAGCGGCGCGAATCGATCGTGCAGTTCAAGGCCGGCGGGCGTGCCGACCTGGTCGCCAAGGAAGAAGCCGAACTCGCGCAACTCAGCGGCTACATGCCAGCGCAGCTTGGCGAGGCAGAACTCGACGCGATGATCGCCGCGGCCATCGCCGCAACCGGCGCGGCATCGATCAAGGACATGGGCAAGGTCATGGCCGCCATCAAGGCCAAAGCCGCGGGACGCGCCGACATGGGCGCCGTCGGCGCGCGAATCAAGGCGCGCTTGTCAGCCTGACGTTGCGCGGCGGAGCGCGCCGCAGTATCAATGCGCAGTGAGATCGTCCGCCGTGATCAGTTGCGGCGCGATGTCCACGGGCACGTCCTTCAGCTTGTCGAGCATGAGCCGCATCGCCGGCCGGATCACAACCATGTGCGCGAGCAATTCGTGCGCACCAGCGTAATCACCATGTGCCTGCAGCGTCATGATCTCGGCGGTCAGGTCGGTCACAGCCTGCTTCGCCTTGGGCAGGTCGAGTGAGAATGTGCCATCGGCCGCGACCTTGATCGCGCCGTGATCGAACAGGTTGTTGACCTGCAGCGCCATGCCGCGCGCGTGCGATTCGGTCAGCCCGAAACGCAACGTGCGGAACGTCGAGGCGAGGAAGGTGGTGTAAACGGAGCGCTCCTGGCGCTTGTCGAGCACGCCCTTGTCCATCAGGTATTGCAGCGCCCACAGCCCTGATACATCGGCTTTCGCCTCTTCGAGCGTGCCGTTCAGTTCCTTGAGTTCCTGGCGCACGGTCGTGGCGCGCCCGTCGACGGTGATCGACTGCGGCCCGAGGCCGTGCATCAGCTCGTGCATTAGGATGTGCGTGAAGAACGGCTCGAAGGCGACATACTTGCGATCGGCCGGCGCCAGCACGCGCTGCGCGATCGGCAGCAACACTTTCTGGTACTTGGCCTCCTGGAAATTCTTCAGCAGCACGCGCTTCGAACCCTTGGCAGTGACCACGCGCTCATCGTTCGGCAGGTTATAGGCCGCGGTCTGCGTAGCGTGGTTGCCGTCGCCGCTGTTGTAGACGACATCGACGACGCGGATCGGCGAATAGCCGCCGAGCTTCGGATTGCGGTATTTCGGATCGATCGGCAGATGGTCTTCGATGTCCTGCAATTGCTCGCTGAAATGCGCGAGCTTGGCCGTCTCGGCCGCGTTGCGCACCGCAATGAAGGCCTCGAACGCGGCCTTGTAGTTGAACCATTGGTCTTCATAGACCTCATATGGGCCGATCGTGGGTTCGATCGTGGCATCGAGGTCCATCCATGCCATGTCACTGTCGAAGTAGTCGTTGCTGATGAACGCAGCGGCGCGCTTCTCGAGGAATGCCTTCAACGTCGGTTGCTTCGTCAGCTCGGCCGCTTTGCGCAGGTCTTGCGCGGCTTCGCTCAGTTCGTTCTGGTACTCGAGCGAATACGGCACGACGGTGAACGTGCCGGAGGGCGTGCGGCGTATCGTCGTGAAGAAATCGGTCGCAACCTCGTGTTCGGGCGGCGTGAGCGAACCCATCCACGCCTCGACTTCGGCGCGCGTCGCATCGGCCGGATAGAAACCGGCCTGCGAGGGCCGCTCGCCGACTCCCGGCAAAAATGGACGGTTAAGGTCGAGCTCGGACCAGGAACCCTTGTTGATCAGGAAATAGTCCAGCCGCGCCTGCCCGAGCGGAGTGTGGTCCCGCAACAGTGTCAGCAGCTCCGTCTCGTTGCGCGGCGACACCTGGCGCAGGTAGATCGCATCGATGATCTGCGCGGCGCGAATGATCGCGGTCAGCGAACGCCGCTCGTTCGCGGGCATGTGCGAGAGGTCGACCCGGATTTCCACCGGCGCGAATCGAGCCGTCATCGTGTGCAGTTCGGCAACATCGGGAAGCGGTGCCGCCCGCGCGCTGGTGGCCAGCGTCAACCCCATGGAAAGTGCCATCAGGATCAGTCTTGCATGAGTTTGCCGCATTGGAGGTGCCCCCGAAGTGGTGCGCTGTCGGTGCAAATGTGCGTGTGCCAGTTTAACCGACAAACCACGAACGCCGAACGGTTCTTCTAGCGTCGCGGCGGCGCCAGCCGCGTCACCAGCAGGTAGGCCAGCGCACTGGCCGAGGCGACCGCCAGCAATCCCAAAATTTCCTCGCGCGTCGCCAGCGCCACCAGCGTCAGCATGGCGGCAATGCCGATCACCGCAGCCGCACCGAGCCAGCGGAAATTCAATGGCGGGGCGCCCTGCGTGATGCCGCGCTTCGCCATGCGCTGCGCGGCCGCGCAACCCAGCATGTAAAGGACTGAGGTGGCCAGCGTTGACAGCACGGCGAGCTCGGCGAAACTGCCAGTCAGCGCCAGCAGCATTGCGATTGCGGCATTGACGATGATTGCGACGTGCGGCACGTGGCTGCGTGCGTGCACGCGACCCAGGGCAGCGGGCAGCAGACCGTCACGCGCAAATGCGAACAACACGCGCGGCGTCCCGAGCAGATCGCTGCTCAACAGGCCAAACATAGACACGGCGGCGCCCGCCAGCATCATGAGTCGCAGCGCGGGGTGGAGGCTGCTCATCGCATCGGCGAGCGGCACTCTCGAAGCCGCCAGCGCCGGACCGAGTACGCCCTGCGCAACCACCTGGATCGCGACATACAGGATGGTCACCGCCACCATTGCAAGCACCAGCGCCCGCGGTATCGTCCGAGCCGGTTCAGTCACCTCCCCGCTCGCGCACAAAGAGATTTCCATGCCGGTGAACGCGTACAGCGAAAGGATCAGCGCGCGGCCCAGTCCCGTCGTATCCAGCTGAACGGTCTGCGCAAAATTCCCGCTGTGCATCGCCGTGGCACCGACCGCGATAAAGATCAGGAGCGGTAACAGCTTTAACACGGTCACCGCACCCACGATTCGCGTCGCGAACAGCACGCCGCGCACGTTGACCAGCGCAATACCGCCGATGACGACGATGATCACCAGCGCATGCGCCATCGTCCGCCAGGACGGCGGCAACACGGACACGCATACGTCGGCCAGTGCCGCGGCCACGCCACCGCAAGCAAGCACGCTGCCCAGCCAGGCCATCGTGCCGGCGACGAATCCGGTCATCGGACCGAAGGCGACGGCGATGTAGCCATAAGCGCCGCCGCTGCTGGCCACCCGGCTGCCGCCTTCCGCAAAGCAGATGGCGACTGCGCCGATGGCGACTGCGCAAACGAGCAGCGCCAGTGGCGCGTAGCTGCCAACGCTGGAAGCCAGAGCCGCGGGCACTACGAAAATGCCAGCCCCGACTACGATGCAGACAGTGTTGGCCGCCAAACCCCATGGCCCCACTGCGCGCACCAGCCCCGTGTCGCGGCGTATGTCGTTCATGCGCTCAACCATAGCATTTGCAAGATCCCGATAGCGCAACGTCCCTGGCGCGCCTCTGGCATATTGCCGCCCCATGAAATCACGCACCCGCATGCCGTCGTTCGCCGCGCAGTCCGTCATGTTCACGGCCGCGGCGTTGCTGATGCTCGGCAACTACTACGTGTACGACTCGATCGGGCCAGTCGCCGACATGCTGGTACGCCAGCTTGGTTACACGCAGACGCAGATCGGGACGCTCAACGCGGTCTACAGCGTGCCGAATGTTTTCCTGGTCCTCGTGGGTGGGGTGTTGACGGACCGCATCGGCGTGCGCCGCATGGTGTTCTGGACCTCCGTCATTTGCCTGATCGGCGCGGTCCTGACGGCCCTGGGCAGCCATTTTGCCGTCATGGTGCTGGGGCGATTCCTGTTCGGCGTCGGCGCGGAGACGATGATCGTTGCGGTGATGGTCGCGCTGGTGCAGTGGTTCGACGGACGCTACCTGGCGCTGTTCCTGGCGCTGAATATCAGCCTGGCGCGGCTCGGCTCCTACCTCGCGGACCGCTCGCCGTCTTTCGCCGACTCGCTGTATGTGCGCGGATGGCAGCCACCGCTGATGCTGGCGGCCGCCTTCGCCGCACTGAGCATGGTGGCCGCGGTGGCGTATTGCATCGTGGATCGGCGCGAGGCCGCGCGCGGCACGCTGGCGATTGCGCCGCCCGGCGAGCGCATCGCATGGAAAGACCTGCTGCGTTTCGGGAAGGCCTATTGGTACATCGCGGCGCTGTGCGTCGCGTTCTACTCGGTCATCCTGCCGTTTCGCAGTACCTTCGCGATCGAATACATGCAGCATGCGCACGGCATGTCGCTGGCCGAGGCCAGCAAGATCAACAGCAATGTGTTCCTCGCGGCGGCAGTCGCCACGCCGCTGTTTGGTCTCCTGGTCGACCGCGTGGGGCATCACGCGCAACTGCTGGTGGCCGGATCGTTGCTGTTGCCGCTGAGTTTCCTGTGCCTCGCGAGCGCGAACATGAACCTGTGGGTGTCCTCGGTGTTGCTGGGCATCAGTTTCTCGATGGTGCCCGCCGTGCTGTGGCCGGCGGTGCCGCGCGTTGCAGCGGCGGCCGTGCTCGGCACGGCCTACGGCCTGATGACGCTGCTGCAGAACGCCGGCCTCGCGCTCGCGAACCTGATTGCGGGGTGGCTCAACGATCGCGGCGGCGCCGGCGCCGCGCACGTGCAGGGTTACGCCGGGATGCTGTGGTTTTTCGGGCTGTTGAGCCTCGCGGGGTTGGTGTTCGCGCTGCTGCTGTGGCGGCACGAGGGCCGCGCGGCAGCGCCGCAACGCAGTTAACGGTTTAGACTTGGAC